>DATLYY010000041.1 GCA_035574275.1 Verrucomicrobiia bacterium | reverse complement strand
GAACGGCTGGATCGAAACGTACAACGAAACCTACCTGCACTCGGCCCTGGGCTACCAGCCGCCGAACAGGTTCGAGAAAACCTATAACCTCAGCCCGATGACTCCATATCAGGCCGCTTGACTAAAGGGGAGCAGTACAGTCGTTATACTCATCTCACTTTGAGGGATTGAGGAATTTGGATGAATTTGAATGTTTGGAGAAACTATAGCCTGCAGATTTTCTAAGCGGATTTCTCTTGATTCTTTTGACGTCGAAATCTGAAAGGAAATTGGGGCGCTCGATGGACGAGATAAAAAGTCTTTGTTCAATGGTGGAATTGACCAAATGAAGTTCACATTTTTTTCCTTCTCCTTGTACGAATCTCTTTGGTTCTTAGGAAAATAGTGGCCCAATACCACAGAAATTGGAAAAAAAACGGCAAGGAGAACAGCCAACGCCAGATTTGACCGATCTAAAAAGCGAAAGGAAATGGACATAAACCCTCCTCCAAAAGGTTTGAAGTTTTGACTACAAAAAACCTTTCACAAATTTAGCCCCCCTTCGAAGGTAATCGCTTAAACCAAGGTAAATTTAACGTCTCGGCAAGGGTAAGTCAAGACTTGATGAGAATATTAAGAGAAAAAGCTACTACGGTGCGCTTGTTACCCTGACGGTATCCAGCCTGCAGATAAAAGCTGCGGCGACAACACCCGAAACCGTCGAGGAATAGGCCGTATCAGAGGGAGTGTAATTGGAGGGAAGGTTAAAAGGCATACCGGGATACGGGAACAACCCGTCCCGATAAGCAACGAGGAAAATATTGTACAGCCCGAGAACCAGATTTCCGCCGGTTCGAAAAGCATCGGCCGGAATACTAGTGCTAGTCGTTCCTGTAGTCACAAAAAAGCTTGTGTCAATAAGAGCGCTGTCATGGTTGCAAACTACTAAATATCCGGCGGCATTGGCGGAGCCGGTCCAATTCACCTGAACCGGCTGCCCTCCGGGATTAGTATGGTCGGGATTAATCCCCGACAGGGCAATTGAAAAAGTATCCGGCATTAAAAGCGAGGTCGTGAAATTCAGATTGTCTGGCGCATAAACCAAATTTACGGTGTGACTCTGTCCCGGACGCAGATAATCGGGGGGCGACTGGCGGTAATATGTATTAAACGTGGTCGTGTCCACCTTAAAAGTATCGACCGTAAGTGCCGCCAAGTGGAAAAGGGTGTCGTTGCGGGTCAGTTCGAAATAGGCCTTGTCCTTGGTCGAAGTCAAGTTGGCGTCCCGCACGAAGATGCCGTGGATTTCGAAAAGCCGGTTAGTGCCCGGGCCGGTGCCCCCTCCGCCGGGGGAGTTGCAGCCCGCAGCCAATAACGTAATAATGGCCAAGCCCGCTATGCCGCGCCCATGTCCTCGCATTCTATATACTTATATCGGTAAAAAGGAAAAAGCGTTGAGGGGTTTTTTTATCGCACCACGCCCAGATTCTTCGCTTCGCTCAGAATGACAATGAGGTAAAGTCATCCGAAAAAAAATAAAAAAAGAGGCCCGTTGAGGACGGGCCCCTCCTTACAACCCACCTTGGAGGTGAGCTGCTCATCGAACAGAGCTTCGCAGCTCGGTATAGTGATTATATCGGCAAAACGATTTCGGGTTCTTAACTTTTTTCTCTAAATTGAATAAGGCAAGAGCAAAAAAAGTGCCAACAACCAGCTTATTTTTTTCATTTTTGTTTCTCCTTTCGATTTTTTTCAAGCAATAGTTCTCGCTTCCAAAAGCTCCTCCCAGCGGGTTGTGCAGCGTTTGGAACGATGGCTTGATTTCATCCGCCAGGGCTGCTGGATGCCGGAAGCGGCGTAGCGCAGGGCGCCGGAACCGAGCCGGCCGTTTACTTCGTCCAACGCTTGCATCAACTTTTGGGCGCGGGCGCGGTTTTGGCCGTCAAAAATGTCGGCCTGCACCTCGTCCGTCGGCACCAACCCGGAAAAGGCCACCCCCGCTTTTTTGAAGCGGCCGCCAGGGAAAAAGATTTTTTTGGCTTCCTGCAAGGCGGCGCGAATCAGTTCCGGCGTCGAGTCGGTGGCCACCGGAAGCTCGACCGTGCAGGAATGGGTGCGGGCCTGTTCGCTATGGGGGCGGGTAATGGAAAAAATTGTCAGATATTTTGCTGAAAGCCGGTCCTCGCGCAAAGTTTCGGCCGCTTGGGAAACAAACTCCGCCAAGGCCTGCTTCAGTTCATCCAAACGTTCCACCGCCCGGCCGAAGGAGCGGGAGCAAAGCACGCTTTTTCGGGCGGAGCGCACCATTTCCAAGGGCAAACAGGAGATGCCGCGCAGCTCGAAGAGGATACGCCGGCCGACGACACCCATCTCCTTCAAAATCCATTTGTCGTTGGCGTTGCGGAGTTCCAGCGCGCTGAAAATTCCCGCTTTCTGCAATCGTTTTTCGCTTTGTCTGCCAATCCCCCAAAGATCGCCGATTTCAAAGCGGGCCAGCTTTTCTTCCGGGTCGGAAACGGCGGTCCAGTCCAGAACGCCGCCCCATTCGGGGCTTTTTTTGGCCAGCTTGTTGGCCAGTTTGGCCAGGGTCTTGGTGGGGGCGATGCCAATCGATATCGGAATGCCGGTCCATTTTTTGACCGTGGCGACGATTTGCCGGGCGTAGTCCGAAAACCCGGAGCGCTCAAAGCCGGAGAGGTTCAAAAAAACCTCGTCGATGGAATAGACCTCGTATTCGGGGGTGAAGCGGGCCAGCGTATTGATGACCCGGCGGGAGAGATCGCCGTAGAGGGTGAAGTTGGCGGAATAGACCTCCACCCCGGCTTTTTCAATCAACTCCCGCACCTCGAAAAACGGCACGGCCATTTTAATGCCGAGCGCTTTGGCTTCGTTGGAGCGGGAGATGATGCAGCCGTCGTTGTTGGAAAGCACCACCACCGGCCGGTCTTCGAGCCGGGGATTGAAAACCCGCTCGCAGGAGACGTAAAAATTGTTGCAGTCCACCAACGCGAAGAGCGTATCCTTTCTCTCCGGCCTCTCCAAACCCGCCGGTGTCTCGCAAGCCGCCGGGCTTTCCGGTTCACAAAGGATGGATGACATAGGTGACGACTCCCCAGATTTCAAAGGGATTATCCGAACGGCTTTTTGAGCCGTTGGGCTGATTTTTGGGAGCGGGATTTTTTTTCAACCGCTCGAAGTACTGGACGGTGAATTCGCCATCCACTACGGCGATGACCACCCGGCCGGGGGCGGACTCCAGCGAGCGGTCGACAATCAGCAAATCGCCGTGGCGGATACCGGCCTCCAACAAGGCATCCCCTTTGGCCGAAAGAAAAAAGGTGGCGGCGGGGTGCTTTATCAAACGGGCATTTAAGTTCAAAACCTTTTCGGCGAACGGCTCAGCCGGGGAGGGAAAACCGACGGCGGCCGGGGCCTCTTCGGAAGCGTCCGCAACCCGGATGGGGGGCTGGTTGAACATCGGGACGTAGGGTGTCATTTCAGCGAAAGGCCCCCGGAGAAACGGCCCCGGCGATGGGATAGCGGGAAATAAGTGAAAGCTGCCGGGCCGGTTTGCGCTGCCGAAAATACTCTTCCCGCCTTTCCTCCCGAGTTTGGCCGAAGTACACTCCATTGATGGTGACGAATTCTTTGGCCAGGCGGATGCGCACTCCCAGCCGGGCCAAGTCTTTCGGCTCAAAAACCGTCCCTTCCCGGCGGGCGGTCAAAATACGCCCAGCAGAGATAGGGCCGATGCCGGGAACGGTCAAAAGCTGTTCAAAGGAAGCGGTTTTTATTTCGACCGGGAAGAGTTCTGGATGCAGAAGCGCCCGGTGGAGCTTGGGATCGAATTCGAGTGAAAGATTGCCGTCCTTTTCGAGGGGAATATCGCTGACCGAAAGTTTGTAGATGCGCAACAAGTGCTCGGCCTGATAAAGCCGATAGCCGCGGGTAAACGGCGTGGGGGCCAAATTCTCAAACGGCGTGTCGGACATCGGGGCAAAGGAGGAGAAATGGGCGTGGTGCAAGAATCCGTTCCCTTCCAGCTGCGAAACGAGCGAGAGGATTTCCCGGTCTTTTTCCTGCCCCGGGCCGACCATAAACTGGGTGGTAACCCCCATCGGCACCAGCTTTTTCCCTTCCTGTTTTCCGGCCTTCCAGAGTTCCCCCGCTTTCTGGATGGAGGGCAAAATCACTTTGGAAAGGGATTTTTCGGGGGCGATCTCGGAAAGGGTGACGTCCGACGGCGCTTCACAGTTCAGGGAGATGCGTGAAGCGAGCCGGGCGGCCTGAACAATTTGCTCCGGCTCGGCGCCGGGGAGGATTTTTAAATGAATGTAGCCGCCGAATTTGTAGCGCTTGCGCAAGATTTCGAGCGTGGCCAAAAGCTTATCCATCATCGAAACCGGTGATCCGGGGATGCCGGAGGTCAAAAAAAGGCCGTCCGTGTACCCCTTTTTGTGAGCGGCGTAGAAAACGGAGGCCAGCTCCTCCGGCTGGAAGATGGTGCGGCGCAGTTTGCGGCCGCAGCGGGTGGCGCAGTAGCGGCATTTCAAGCTGCAGGCGTTGGTCTGCATAACCCGCATCAAATTGAAGGTTCTCCCGTGAACCCCCGCCAATTGCATAATTCCCGGCAGGGCAACTTTTTTAGCCGTTGTTGGCGGGATTGCTCCGGAAAGGTCGCTTTGAACTTCCTGATTTGCTTGGCGGATGGGGATTGTCCGTCTTGGGCGACCCTCGGTATCCGATGGGGTTATTGTATCACCAAGGATATTCAGCTTATCCAGAAGGCCTAATCTTCTCATATAATCTGTTGTTCTGCAATCTGTTCAATAATAAACTCATTTATCATATAATACTATTTTACTATAAAGTATAAAGTTGTAGTACAAAAGTCAAGTATTTTTTTATCTTTTTTCTTGACTATTGCTTTTTAGTATTATATAATAATGTGGAAGTTAGTACAGATGAAAGTGAGGTGAAAAGAATGGAGATAGGTGAACGAATAAAAGCGCTGCGGACGGCCAAGGGGCTGACTTTGTATCAACTGGCCCGGCGGACCGGTCTGCAGTACACGGCCTTGAAAAAAATCGAGGAAGGGCAAACCGACCCACGGGCGGATACAATTTCGAAAATCGCCAAAGGGATCGGGGTGGAGCCCTCCCGCTTCTTTACGGACGAGTCGGCCGTGCGGCCGCCGGTGGTTTTGAACATTGTGCCGCCGGAGCGCGGGGCGCACGGCTTCCAGCCCAAGTTTTTGGCCACGCTGCCGCTTTTTGCGGATGCCGCCTCGCTCGGTTCCGGGCGGGAAATAAACGAGCTGGATATAGAAGCATTCTTGGTGGTGCCGAAAGACCAGTTGCCCAACGAGGAGAACTGCTACTGCATCAAGGTGGTGGGGGAATCGATGGCGCCGGTTTTTTCCTCCGGCGACGTGGTGGCGGTCGATTTTTCACAGAAAGACCCGGCCCTTTTGGAAGGGGCCTTTGTCGCCTGCCGGCTGGGAGAGGCGGAGGTGACGGTTAAACAGCTAAAAAACAAGCCAAACCACTTCCACCTAAAGGCCGTCAACCCGGACTGGGAAGACGCCAATGGCCCGCTTTTGGTGCCGAAAAAAGACGGCGTCATCTTGGGCAAAGTGGTGTGGCAGTGGAGGAAGTTTTGAGGCAACGACTTTGACTCAGGAGGGGCAAGTGACTGCAAAGAATGAGGAGATGGAAAGTCTTGAGCATCTAAAACAGGTCTCCAAGATTAAACTCACAATTTTGCAGAAATATCTGCCAGTTTGGGAGACAATTCTTGGCTCACAGCCGTTCTGGCATGGTATTAATTATATCGATTGCTACGCTGGTCCTGGTTTTTATGAATACAAGGGGAAAAAAGAACAGGGTTCTCCTCTTATTGTGGTTCAAACAGCCAAAGAATTCTTAAGAAAATATCCAGGCAAGGAAATGACTGTCGGCTTGGTGGAAAATAATGCGAAGCAATTCACTTTATTGCAAAAGGCTTTAAAGACTCTGCACCCTTATCCCAAAAATCTTACTGTAGATATTCAACCTGGTGATAGTACCGACCTAATTCCTAATTTATTGAATGTATTTAAAAATTTGGCTCCTACTTTTTTTATGGTTGATCCTTATGGTCATCCTCTAACAATTCCAATTCTTAACCAAATCCTAAGTCAAAAATACACGGAAGCACTCATTAATTTTATGTTTTTTAGAATCAATATGGATATTAATAATCCTAAAGTGAAGGATCGGCTTAATAAAATGTTTGGGGACGAAGAATGGCAAAAGCAGGAATTTATAAGGTATAGAGGAATTCAACGTGAAATTGGCATGTTAGAATATTTTAAGGGTAAGCTACAAGCAAGGTTTAAACTTCATTTTAGAATACGTTTTGATGTAGAGGACAAAATTAGGGGGAACAGAACTAAATATTATTTAATACACGCCTCGAATCATGTAAAAGCTGCCCTACTCATGAAGGAAGTAATGTGGCGGCTTGGCGATGAAGAAGGGCTTTTTGACTATGGCGGCTCGGCTCAGGGAATTTTGTTTTCAAGTTCACCAACCGAGTATGAGTTGCGTGACTACCTGTTGAAGAACTTTTCTGATAAGAAAATGACCTTTGACGAAATCCGCGAAGAAACGTGGGAAATACCGTTTATTGAAAAGCACTATAGGGCAGTTTTAAAGAAACTCGAAAGAGAGTCACCACCATTAGTAAAAATAGAAAGGGTATTTTCTAAAAAGGATGGTCTTCAAAAGAATGATTTAGTATATATTCTTCCACACGTATGAAGACTCAAGAAATTCGTTCAACAAATGGCAGTGGTTATCACCAAATGCCCGCTGTCCACCGAGGTTCTTTTATAAAACAATTTACAGGACCAGACGAAGATTCTGGAATTGTTTGCTTCAAATTCTGGGAATTGGTGGTGGCGGCGGGGTGCGTGTATCGGTGTTCCTACTGCTTCTTGCAGGCGGTTCCATCGTTTGTTTTCGGTCACTACAATTTGATGGGGACAATCTTTTCAAATTGGAAACAGATGATTGAAGAAGTGGAAAAGTGGCTGGAATGGCCCACTCCGAGGATGCTTTTGATTGGTGAATTACAGGACGGTTTGGTTTTTGATGGAGTTTACAAGAAATATGCCGGTCAATCTATAACCGAAATGCTCATCCCTCTTTTTGCTCAACAAAAACGTCACCGGCTGATTTTTCTCACCAAATCGGTAATGACCCAATTTGCCAAAAAGCTACCGCCTACGGATAGGGTCGTGTTTTCGTGGTCGGTAAATTCGGAAGAAATGGGAAGAAAGTGGGAAATCGGTACGCCACCGCCCTCCAAACGTTTTCAGGCAGCATGGGAGATGAAACAACTGGGCTGGCCGGTGCGCTTTCGGTTGGACCCGATGGTGCCTTACGATGATTGGAAATTGGGTTATGCTTGGGCCCTTGACCAAATAAACTCGATTGGGCCGGAAATGGTAACAATTGGAGCTTTACGGGCTTCTAACACCCTACAGGCACACACCGCTCGTAATGGGCGGGACGCCTCGATATTTGATAAGCTTTCTGAAAAGGATCCAAGCGGATTCAAATATCGACTACCCTTTGAAACACAAGTCGAAATGTTCAAATTTGCGGTTGACCGATTGGACAAAAGAAAAATTAGTGTAGCCCTTTGCAAAGAGGATACGTCTATTTGGAAAGCAATTGGCCTTAAATTTGAGGGGTGTCACTGCTTATTGGGCAAAAAAGACGAGATTATTTCCGACCGTTGGAATGGAAATAGAGCTTGGAAGCAGATTTATACAGTAAAGACCTAAGAAATTAAAGTTCTCTTCTTTACTCTTTAAACTTCATATCCGGCGGCTTCCACTCATCTTTTATTCGGGAGCGGAAGGTGATTTCCTTCTGGGCGATACGGGCCACCTGGCCGGATTTGAAAAGACGGTAAATTTCCCGCCCGATGCCGAAGAGAATGTAACCGGCGCAGATGGGGAAAATGGTCAAACGCGGCTCGATGATGACCAAAACCGAGCCGACGAAGATCGAAAGCCACTTGACCCGGTCGGCCAAGGTGCGGAAGCCGCGGGGTTTCCCCTCGTATTCCACGGTGGAAACCATCAGGGCGGAAAAGACCACCATCATCGTGATCACTATCTCGCTGGAGCGCAGTTCCCCCCAAATCTGGTAGCAGAAAATGGTGTAGGCGGCCAGAGTGGAGCCGGCCATCGGTATCGGCAGGCCGGTGAAGTACCGCTTTTCCTCCGATTTCACCTGCACGTTAAAGCGGGCCAAGCGGAACGCGCCGCACATCACATAGATAAAGCCGATGACGAACCCCCATTTGCCGAACTCAAAAAGCTTGAAGGAATAGAAAATCAAAGCGGGGGCCAGGCCGAAGGACATCAAATCGGCCAGGGAATCGAGTTCAATGCCAATTTTGGAGGTGGCCTTGGAAATGCGGGCCACGGTGCCATCCAGCCCGTCCAAAAAAGCGGCCACCAGCACGAACCAGGCGGCCTGCAAGGCCTCGCCGTCGAAGGCGGACAAAACGGCGAGGAACCCAAAAAGCAGATTCCCCATCGTAAAAGCGCCGGGAAAAATAGGGCGGATGTTGGGCATTACTTTTTGGCTCCCATTGGCGTTTGAACTTCGGGCTTTGAGGTTAAAGTTTTAGCAACGGCCATTATCGTTTCCCCTCCCGTTACTTTATCGCCCTTTTGCACTTTCAACTCCAGTCCCTCTGGCAGGAAAATATCCACCCGCGAGCCGAAGCGAATCATTCCGAATTTTTCCCCGGCTTTGACCTCCTGCCCCAATTTCAAACGGCAGACAATCCGGCGGGCCAAAATACCGGCTATCTGTTTAAACAAGATTTTGCCATTAGATGACGAAATGCCAATTACGGTCTGCTCGTTATCCGTTGAGGCCTTGTCTTTGTAGGCCGCTAAAAACTTGCCGGGCAAATAGGAGAAATAGTCCACCTTGCCTGATACTGGGATGCGGTTGATGTGCACATCCAAAGGGGAAAGGAAAATCGAAATTTTTTGGGCCTGACTTTTCAAAAAAAGCGGCTCGTTGGCGGGTTCAACGGCGACAATCCTGCCATCCGCCGGAGAAAGAATCAGGTTATCATCGGATGGTATTTTTCTTTCCGGGTCGCGGAAAAAATAGGCAAAAAAGAGCGTCAAAAAAAGTAAAAGAAAGCTTAAAAACCAGAGCCAGGGACGGCCCGTTTTGAAGGCGGCGGCGAAGGATAAAATCGCCAGGGTTGCAAAAGGCAAAACAAAGGGCCAGCCATCCTTGGCCATTTCAAATCTGCTTCTTCCCCTTCTCCCAGTCGGCCAAAAAGGTTTTCAGGCCGACGTCGGTCAAAGGATGGCGGAAAATCTGGTCGAAAACCTTGAAGGGCATCGTGGCCACGTCCGCCCCCAGCATGGCCGCATCCACCAAATGCAGGGGATGGCGGACGGAAGCGACCAAGACCTCCGTTTTGTACTCATACTGGTCGAAAATAGTGATGATTTCCTCCACCAACTGCAACCCTTCGTGGGAAACGTCATCCAGCCGGCCGACGAAGGGGGAAACGTAGGAGGCGCCATTTTTGGCGGCCAAGAGCGCCTGCAAAGGGGAGAAAATCAAAGTGACGTTGGTTTTGATTCCCAGCGAGGTAAACCTGCCGACCGCCTTGACCCCTTCTTTCAAAAGCGGCACTTTGACTACGATGTTGTCGGCCACCTTGGCCAGTTCCGTGCCTTCTTTAATCATTCCCTCGTAATCGGTGGCCACCACCTCGGCGGAAACCGGACCTTTGACCATCCCGCAAATCTCCTTCAAAATTCCACGGAAATCGGCTCGCTCCTTGGCCACCAGCGACGGGTTGGTGGTGACGCCATCCAGAACGCCGATGTCGTTTATGGCCCTGATTTCGTCAACGTTGGCGGTATCCAGAAAAAGCTTCATTTGCTCTCCTTTATCAAAATTAATACTCCACGCGCATTAAAAAAAGCCCGGCGGCCGGGGCCAAAGGCCCGCCCTTTTTTCCATACGAGTTTTGCAGCAATCTCTGAAATTGCTCCAAACTCATAAATCCGCGGCCGACCTCCACCATCGTGCCGACCAACATCCGCACCATGCCGCGCAAAAAACGGCTGGCCGTGATGTCAAAGCAAAGAAAATCCCCTTCTTTTTTCCATGCGGCTTCGAAAACTATGGCCTCCCGCTTGTCCCGTTCCTCTTCAGAACAGAAAGCGGAAAAATCGTGTTGACCCGGCAGAGAAGCGGCACACTGCTCCAATAAAGAAAAATTTAGATCGTAAAAAACCGTCCAGCAGTGAGCGCGCTCCAAGGCCGTCGGGCCGAGATGAATGCGATACTGATAGCTGCGGTTTTTGGCGGCAAAACGGGCATTGAAGTCGGACTTTACTTCTGCCACCTCCCGCACGACGACATCTTCCGGCAAAACCGAGTTTATGGCTTTGGTCCAGTTGATGCCGTTTGGCGACTGGGCGGCATCGAAATGCGCCACTTGGCCCTTGGCGTGCGCACCGGCATCCGTCCGCCCGGCGCCGGTGACCCGGATTTCTTCCTGTAAAATCGTCTGCAAGGCCTTCTCCAATTCCCCCTGAACGGTGCGCTCCCTTGGCTGCAACTGCCAGCCGGCGAAAGCCGTTCCATCGTATTCGATTAGCATTCTATACCTGGGCACACGGTTAAAATATCGAGAAAGCTGAAGGGGAAGTCAATTGAATAAGGGAGAAAACGGCCGATAACGCTGTCTTTTGCCATGGGGATTTATTATCTTTTTCTTGATGGATGCGTCAAACAAGTTTGAAACGCTGAAAAATAACCTCCGCGGCTATGAAAAAGTACTGGTGTCCTTTTCGGGCGGCGTCGATTCCTCTTTTGTGCTGTGGGCAGCTTCCCAGGTTTTGCCCAAGGAGAACGTTTTTGCTGTAACGGCGGTTTCCGCCAGCTTGGCCCCGGAAGAACTGAAAGAAGCGAAGGAACTGGCACAAAGTTTCGGCTTCGGCAACAATCACTGGCTTATCGAAACCCAGGAACTGGAAATCGAGGGGTATCGGGTCAATCAACCCTCCCGCTGTTTTTTCTGCAAAGATGAGCTGTATTCCAAGTTGTCCGAATTGGCAGAGGAGCACTCCATTCCGCACATTCTGGACGGTTTCAACGCTTCCGACGTCGGGGATTTTCGCCCCGGACGGAAAGCGGGAGAAAAATGGCGGATTAAAAGCCCGCTTTTGGAGGCCGGGCTGACCAAGCCGGAAATACGGGAGATTGCCCGGGCGCACAACTTGGGTTTCTGGAACAAACCGCAGATGGCCTGTTTGTCTTCGAGAATTCCGTACGGACAGGAGGTTACCGTGGAAAAGCTTTCACAGGTGGCGCGGGCCGAACAGGTGTTGCACCAACTCGGCTTCCGGCAGGTGCGGGTGCGGCATCATGAAAAAATCGCCCGCATCGAAGTGGAGCCGGAAGAGTGGAGCCGGTTTTCCGATTTTGAGTTACGCGCGCAAATCCAGAACGAGCTTCGCGAACTTGGGTTTCTTTACGTCACGCTTGACTTGGTTGGCTACCGCACCGGCAGCTTGAACGAGGTTTTGAAAAAGGGGGCCTCAAATGGCGGATGAACCAAAAAGGCCGGCCATCAAGCTGGTCACCGGCGACCAAGTGCGGCAAATCAGTTATGAGGAGCTGGCCCTCTCCATGCATATGTCCCAGGAGGCGCTGATCAAGGTCCTAATCGAGAAGAAAATCATCTCCCCCGACGATTTCTTGAAGGCCTTGAAAGAGGTTCGCGAAGAACGCTACCGCACCGAACCGAAGCCGTAATTTTTTATGCTTTCCTGGTATTACCATCCGGCGGCCAAAGACAAAGCCAAAACGGCACTTGCGGTCACGGTCATTTTGGCCTTCGGGTTTTTTGTTTTGTGGTATTCGCAATCCGTTATCTTTGCTTTCTTGGCGGCGTTGATTTTGACCGCTTCGCTCGGCGTGTTCTTTTTTCCCACTAAGTACACCCTGAATGATGAAGGGCTTACCGTCGAATTTCTGGGTACCAAACAGGTCAAAAAATGGGACAGCTTCGTCCGGGCGGAGCCGGAGAAAAACGGCATTTTTCTTTCTCCCTTTGCGCGCAAAAACTTTCTGGAGCATTATCGCGGTGTTTTTGTGCGCTATGATGGGAACAAGGAAGAAGTGGATCGGTTTGTATTGAACGCGATTACCAAAAAGGAAGCGAATGTCGTTTAAAGACGCCTTTGCCCTGCATCCGGAAGGGGATAAGCCGAAACTTACCGAAAAGCAATCGGAGCTTTTGAACAAGCTGGCAAAAAAGGTGGTGGAGTACCGGATGACCGTGCCGGCGATAATGTTTTTGGAAACGGTCAAGCCGCTTTCCTACATCGGCAGCCAGACGATGGTTTTCTTTGAGCCGATGGTGAAGGCCGTTTTCAACGTCGCCGAGTACGACGAGATTCGCATCCTTATGGAAGATCGGCGCAACGTGGAGGAACTTTTGGTGCGGATTGAGCGGTTCGACGGCGAGGCGCTGGCAAAGGAAAAAGCCGTGAGAAAACAAAGCAGGTTCTGGGGCTGGTTTCGTCGGAAAAAAACCACCCATCCCCGCCCAAATTCCTCGCTCCGCTCGGAATGACAGCTCAGGGGGTTACTTTTTCTTCCAGATTCGGGATAAAATCAACGTTGTCAGTTTGGCGCGATCTAGCAGCGTATTCAAATGCACCCACTCATCTGTAGTATGGCTGGCGCCGCCGATGGGGCCCAGAGCATCCAGAGTCGGGCATCCGGCCAACGCCGCCACGGAGGCATCCGACCCGCCGGCGGAACCTTTGACCCCGGCAGGGACGTTCAAAAGCCGCGCCAAGGCCAGGACCTCGCCCGCCCAGCGGTAGCGGGCAGTGTCCGGCCGCATCGGCGGAAAGCCGAGTTCAAATTCCACTTCGGTTTTGGCCTCCTCTCCCGTCCAAGGGTTGCGCAGATAAACTTGGCGGCAGATTTCCTCCACTTTGGCGCGCAGGTAGCTTGTGTCGGCTGGGTTCAGATAGCGGAAATCGACTTCGGCTCGGGCAAAATCGGGCACGCGATTGGATTTGGCGAAAGGGCCCAAGTCAATGACGCCGGGACTGGCCGTGATGCCACGCTTGTAATCGGAAAGCTTGGATAGTTCCAAAAGCTTTTGCGAAAGCTCGAGGGCGGCGTTGATTCCCAAGTAATGCTGATTTCCAGCGTGGGCGGCGCGGCCATGACAGGTAATCGTCGCACCAGCAGTGCCTTTACGAGCGACGACTATGCCGCCGTACGGCACATCCCGCCCTTCTTCAAAGTTCAGGCAAAAATCGGCCCGTTTGGCTTCGGCAAACATTTTACCCTGCGAGAATTTGGAGCCGGTCTCCTCGTCGCCGTTGAAAAAAACGGTGACATCTTTATTCTTCAAAAGCCCGGTCTGGTTCAGCGCTTCGAGGGCGAAAACGATTACGACCAGACCGCCCTTCATATCGGCCACGCCGGGGCCGACGGCTGAATCTTCCGGAGTTTCGGCAAAACGGACAAGTTTGAGAAAGCCGCTTTCCGGCTCGAAAACGGTGTCTAAATGCCCCATCAAAAGCGCTTTTTTCCCTTTTCCGGCTTTGCGCAAAATCCGCCAAGGACCGGAAGTTTCAATTTTCCTTTCCCCGGCGACATCCAGCGTTTCCGCTTTGGCCGGGATGAGTTCCTCTTTGAATCCGAGCTTGATTAGTCGTTCAGAAAGAATTTTGCCGACCGCGTCGATGCCCGCTGCATTCCGGCTGCCGGAATTGATTTCGACGATTTCTTTTAAAAGGGCGACCATTTCATCTTTTTTGCCGTCCAAAAACTTCACAAACTCTTTTTCACTGGTTTCGAGCGGGGCAACCTGGGTCGCTTCGGCCACATCTACTCTTGGGTTGACCAGCGCCTCGACTTCCGGCAAAGCCAACGTGCTGTCCGCGGGGTACGGGGTTTGGGAAAACGCCGGTTGAAAGGCAAATGTTGCCATGAAAAGAAAAACCAATCTCCGAAGCATAACGCAAGAATAGTCGTTCGGCGATTCAGCGTCAACTATCGAGTGTGATTGACTACGGCACTGGGGCGCGTATATTTCTCACATCTTTGGGGCCGTAGCTCAGCTGGGAGAGCGGTACGTTCGCAACGTACAGGTCAGGGGTTCGACTCCCCTCGGCTCCAGTTTGTTTTTGTGATTTAAGTGCGCATCGCCACCCCGCCGCATAATCAAGTGGTGTATCGGGTGTTTTCGAATCTCTAAAATAAGCCCTGCCCGGTCGAGTTTAAAGCTCAAAAAGCGGCTGTATTTGTCGATATAATTTGTGAAAGTGACCTTTTAACAAGGGGGGGAACAATGAGCACAGAGACCGAAACAAAAACACCAAATACAGCGCCTGAAATCGACCCGTTGCGCCTGCAGCGGTTTATACAGGAGATAAAAGAGAATCAAAGCTTGTTGTCCGGCACCTTGGCCGGCCTTGCCGCCGCCATCGTGGGGGCCGGCGTTTGGGGAGTTATCACCGCGCTGACCAAATATCAAATCGGCTGGATGGCCATCGGGGTTGGCTTTTTAGTGGGGATGGCCGTGCGGACGTTCGGAAAAGGAATCGACAAATCCTTTGGAATTGCCGGCGCCGCAATTTCGGTTCTGGGATGTGCGGCCGGAAATTTACTGGCCACCTGCATTATGATCTCCCAGCAGCAGCAAGTTCCCTTTTCGCAGGTGCTTTCCAGCTTGAATCCGGAGGTCGTGACCAGTCTGATGAAAGTGACTTTCCAGCCGATGGACCTTCTGTTTTACGGGCTGGCCGTATATGCCGGTTACCGTTTTTCGTTTCGTCGGATTACCGCAGAGGAATTGGCGAAGCTGACCAAGTAAAACCTACGCGCACTATTCATCCTAACGGGCCCGAGCGGGTTCGAAATTAATCCCGCCCGGGCTTTTTCTTTGGAATCTTTTGGTTCCTTTCCTTATCGGGTGTTTTCGAGTTTGTAGAAGGGAGAAAAATAACTATTATATTAAGAAGCAATGCTACACGAGCCAGAGCAAATCAACCAACGACCCTTTCGAACCGAGCGGGACAATGTAGTTTCCTTTGACCTTCCTCTTAAAGCCCCTTGCCCATGTGAAAGTGGTTTGCCAACCAATTCTTGCTGTCTAACACCCGGCGGTATTGCGACCAAGGCTGCTTCGACTATTCCTCCAGATTCAAAAACTGGTTATTCGCGAGAAGGATGTTATGCAACGCTCCTTAATGATTGCGGAGGAAAACTTTCGAACGAGCACTATCTTTCCGAAAATATCCTGAATATCTTGAATCAAAAGGAACGCGGTGGGCTTAGGGTGGGTGGCTTGCGGTGGCAAAAAAACGAGGATTTGCAATCGCTCCCACCTACAGCCCTTACTGCGCGCATTCTTTGCGAAAGACACAACGCATCTCTTTCGATACTAGACTCAAAAGCAGGAAAATTTTTTAGAGCCTTTGATAACCTAGCCGGAAATACTCAAGATACTATTTGCCTATTTAATGGACACGATATAGAGCGTTGGTCGCTGAAGTTTCTGTGCGGACTTATTGCGTCAAACAGCCTAAAACTTGACCCATCTGTAAAGTTGGAGATTCCCAACAAGTGGGTTGAAGTTTTGTTCGGATTAAGAGGTTTCGAATTAGGACAGGGTTTATACGTTTGCTGTTCAAAGGGTACTGAATTTAGTGGTCGAATGGGCGTAACTCTCCGACCATTTGGTCAAGGGGATCAAATCACAGGTATTATATTTTGGATTTGCGGATTCGAATTAATTTTTAGCATGAGGCCATTGGGGTCTCAAGATCTGTTTGGGAGACAGGTGTCTTATCGGCCAGGAGAATTGCACATCGTAGGGCCCAAATATGAGAAAAGTGTAGTGCTAAGTTGGGACGAACCCGCTGGCAGAGCCACAATTCATCTCAAACTGAAGGAAACTTGGTAAAGCAGTACTAAAGCACTGTTAAAAATAGCAAGATTATGGCAAATACAGAGGTACAACTCGAAGTGGAGAAATGGTTACGAGAAAATTGGCTACCTAAACAATTCGGGCAAAAGTTTTACAAGAAACAACGGCAATTATTGTCAGGAGGTAAATTTGAATTCGATGCGGTAAGCGAGGATGGAAATGTGCTGGTAACCATATCAACCAGCCATGCAAAAACTGTTTCTGGAAAGGGTGGTTCTGGTAAACTGCAAAAAATTCGTGCTGACGCGCTTTTTCTACTCCTATCGGGTGCCCAGAGTCCGGTTTTAGTATTTACCGAACAAGACATGTTTGATCTTTGTAAGAAGGAGCACAACAAAGGCCGGTTGCCGAAAAATGTTGATATTCGTTTGGTTAACGATAAAGAGATTCCTTCAGATTTAAGAATTCAATTACTACACGCACGACGAAGCTCTTCAACTGAAGTCTCACCTACCCGGCCCTCTTGAGCATGAGTGAGTAAGTCAGAAAAGCCCAAAGGAACCTTTTCCCCTCTCCCCTTGTTTTTCCCCTTAAGAAATCGTTACTTAAACCTTGGAGCGTATAAAAACCGATGATAATGAATTTGATTACGGCCATTTTTGGCACCAAGCACGAGCGGGATATCAAAAAAATTATGCCGCTCGTGGAACAGATTAACGAAATCTATCCAACCCTTAAGGATTTGTCCGACACGCAGTTGGCGGACAAGACTGGCGAGTTCAAAAAGCGGCTTGAAGAAGGGGAAACACTGGATGACCTCTTGCCGGAGGCGTTTGCGGCGGTCAAGGAGGCCTGCCGGCGGCTTTGCGGCAAGAGCTGGCCGGTGGTGGGAATGCCCATCAGCTGGGAGATGATTCCCTTCGACGTTCAGCTTATCGGCGGCATCGTTTTGCATCAGGGGAAAATCGCCGAAATGGCGACCGGCGAAGGAAAAACCTTGGTGGCCACCCTGCCCCTTTATCTGAACGCCCTCGAAGGCAAGGGGGCGCACTTGGTCACGGTCAACGACTATCTGGCCCGGCGCGACTCGGAATGGATGGGGCCGGTCTTTCAATCCCTCGGTTTGACGGTCGGCTGCATCCAGAACGAAATGGACCCGGCCACGCGCAGAATTCAATACGACTGCGACATCACCTACGGCACCAACAACGAGTTCGGTTTCGACTACCTGCGGGACAATATGTCCGTCCGGCTGGAAGACCGTGTCCAGCGTGGATTCCACTACGCCATCGTGGACGAGGTGGACTCGGTTTTAATCGACGAAGCGCGCACCCCGCTCATCATCTCCGGCCCGGTCACCCATTCCACCAGCCGCTACGGCGAGATGAAACCGTTAGTCGAGCAGGTGGTCAAAAGGCAAACCCTTTTGACCAACAAGCTGATTGCCGAAGCGGAAGAGCTTTTGAAAACCGGCGACGGCGAAAAGGAATACGAGGCCGGTATCAAATTGTTGGCCGTGCAGCGCGGCGCGCCGAAAAACAAAAAGTTTTTGAAGTTGGGGAAAGAGCCGGGGATAAAAAAGCTCATCCACCGGGTCGAGACCGATTACCTGCGGGACAAAAAACTGCACGAAATTGACGATTTGCTCTACTACTCCATTGACGAGCGGGAAAACACCTGCGAGTTGAACGAAATGGGGCGCGCCCTGCTTTCGCCGGAAGACCAGAAGCTGTTCGTCATCCCGGACATCACCGAGGGGCTTTCGGAAATCGAGGGGAACGAGGAACTTTCCGAGCGGGAAAAGCAATTGCGCAAGGAAAAACTCTACGCCCTGCACGCCGAGCGCTCGGAAAAAGTGCACAACATCAGCCAGCTTTTGAAGGCCTACGCCCTTTTCGAAAAGGACGTGGAGTACGTGGTGCAGGACGGCAAGATTTTAATCGTGGACGAGTTCACCGGCCGCTTGATGCCGGGACGGCGCTATTCGGACGGCCTGCACCAAGCCATCGAAGCCAAAGAAGGGGTGAAAGTCGAGGGGGAAACGCAGACTTTGGCCACCGTCACCTTGCAAAATTTCTTCCGGCTCTACAGCAAGTTAGGCGGAATGACCGGCACGGCGGTCACGGAGGCGGGGGAGTTTTTCGAAATTTACAAGCTGGACGTCACCTCCATCCCGACCAACAAACCGGTGCGGCGAATCGACTACGACGACCAGGTCTTCCGCACCAAGCGGGAAAAATACAACGCCATCATCGAAGAAGTTGCCGAATATCATCAAAAAGGGCGCCCCGTTCTGGTCGGCACCACCTCCGTGGACGTTTCCGAAACCTTGTCGCGGATGCTCAAGCGGCAGGGGATTGTACATTCGGTTTTGAACGCCAAATACCACCAGCAGGAAGCGGAAATCGTCTCCCGCGCCGGGCAGCCGGGCGCCGTCACCATCGCCACCAATATGGCCGGGCGCGGCACGGACATCAAACTGGGCCCCGGCGTGGTCAAGCATCCCCACTGCGCCCTAATCGACACCGACCCGGACGTTGAACCCTGTCCCCATTTGAAAGAGCTGGACTGCTACGCCAAGGTCCCCTGCGGGCTGCACATCATCGGCACCGAACGGCACGAGGCGCGGCGGATCGATCGCCAGTTGCGCGGGCGCTCCGGCCGGCAGGGGGATCCCGGTTCCTCCCGCTTCTATTTGTCGCTGGAAGATGACTTGATGCGGCTTTTCGGCTCCGACCGGATTGCCTCGGTGATGGACCGGCTCGGATTGGAAGAAGGGGAAGTCATCGAGCACCGGATGGTAACCAAGGCGATAGAACGGGCCCAAAAGCGGGTGGAAATGCAAAACTTCGCCATCCGCAAGCATCTGTTGGATTACGACAACGTGATGAACAAGCAGCGGGAAGTGATTTACGCCCGCCGGCTGGAGGTTCTGGAAAAAGAGGATTTGGGAGAGGAAGTCGCCGGGCTTATCGAGGAAGTGGCCGAAAATATCGTTTTTGCCCACTGCAATAAGGAGGAGATTCCGGAAAACTGGAACTGGACGGCCTTGAAAGACGATTTGCGCCGCACTTTTTTGGTCGATTTGAAAATTTCCCAGGAGGAAATCGCCAAACTGGATTTTGACACGCTGGTGGAAAAGATAAAAGAGATGGCCCTGCAGGTGTACCGGGCGAAAGAGGCGGCCATCACCCCGGAGGTGATGCGCCAGCTGGAAAAATTCGCCCTCCTCTCCACCATCGACGAGCGCTGGCGGGAGCATCTGTACGAAATGGACCAGCTCCGCACCGGCATCGGCCTGCGGGCCTACGGCCAGCGGGATCCCTTAATCGAGTACAAAAAAGAGGCCTTCCGCATGTTCGAGGAGATGGTCGGGGCGATTGACCGCGAAGCCGTCGAGCTGATTTACAAGCTGCAGGTGGGAGCTCCGCGCGAGGCCCGCCGACCGAGGCCGGAAGCGGTGCGCGCGGTTCACGCCGAGGCGACCGGGATGGGCTTGATGGGTGAAGGGGCTTCTTCGGAACCGGGAGAGGAAAAACAGAAACCGGTGCGCGTGGAGCCGAAAATCGGCCGCAACGACCCCTGTCCTTGCGGCTCCGGCAAAAAATACAAGAAATGCCACGGCGCCGTGGCGGCGTAAGATTAACCCACCAGCAGGGGCTGGTGGGCCACCCTGATAATTTAAGAGGTTACGCTGGTAATTTAATTGGGTGGCCCGGAGCCCCCGCTCCGGGAACAGAATCAGTAGATATCCACCGAATCAAAATGGGGGAATGGAGTGGCGAATTCCGGAACTTCGTTCAGCCCCTGCCCGATTTTCTTGCAGAGTTTGTCCATTTCATCCCAAATGGCCCGTACCTTCGGGTCTTGATGCGCTTTGGCCACAGCATCTTGACTCTTCCATTCGAAAATCTCGATGAAAATCTCCGGATTATGGCGGCTGCGGAGTAAAATCGGGGCACGGCGGGTGGCGTAGCCCGCCTTCAAAAAATAGCGCCTCTTTTTGGGCAAAAGCTTCAAAAACGCCTTTTCATTTTCGCTCGCGACCTGATAGAGCGCTAGAACCACTCCGGTTTTCTTGGCCATGGGACGAAAAAAACAAAGCAGACGACGTGACGTCAAGTCCGATGGACAACCCAAAACAGTTTGCTTAATTTCTTTGCGGCTCTATGAAAATCGAGTACAAAGAGCTCAAACCTACGCTCTGGAAGGATGTAGAGAAACTTTTCGGCCCGAACGGTGGCTGTGCCGGTTGCTGGTGCATCTGGTGGCGCTTGCACAAAGGGGGAAAGCTGTGGCAGGAAACGCGCGGCGCAAAAGCCAAAAAGATGTTTCAGGGCTTGGTGAAAAAAGGTCAGGCGCGTGGCATCTTGGCCTACGCCAACGGTCAACCGGTTGGTTGGGCCACCTTTGGCCCGCGCACCGATTTTCCACGGCTCGAAACGGCCAAGGCGTATGCCGTTGAAGATTTTGCCGAGGTTTGGTCGCTTCCCTGTTTTTTCATTCAATCCGGTTTTCGCAATAAAGGGATTGCCCGGGGGCTTTTGGCGGCCTCCTTAAAGGCGGCCAAAAAGCATAAAGCCAAGATTTTGGAAGGGTATCCGGTCCCCTTGACCAAAACGGGAAAGAAACTGCCGGCGGCCTGGTCCTGGACGGGGCCTTTGAGAATCTTCGAAGAGGCCGGTTTCAAAATCGTCCAACGGCAGTCCTATTCCCGGCCTTTGGTTAGGAAGAATCTGTAGGGGCGTATTGCAATACGTCCCCACGGTAAAATGTATATCCGTAAGGGCGAGGCATGCCTCGCCCCTACAAAAAAAGGAGGAAATTTGCCAAAGAAAATCTTAATCTGGTTTTCGCTCGTCATTGCGATTTTAATTTGTTCCGGCCTTCTTCTTTTTGCCCAAGAAGAGCCGTCCATACCAAAGGTGGAGACACCCTCCCGGCCGTTGCTGGTGAATTCATACGAGCTGAACTGGTTGAATCCGCCGGCGGGGGTGCGGAAAGGGGCCAGAGTCGCCTTGGTTCACGGCATTCCGGCCTCGGAGCCGTATGCCCAGTTCGTCAAAGTGCCGCGGGGATATGCTTTCAAGCCCCATTTTCACGAGCAGGACGAATCGGTGCTGCTCCTTTCCGGCACGGTGGTGGTGGGATTCGGAGATAAAATTGACCAGGAAAAGGGGACGGTTTTGACATCCGGTGCCTATGGCTTCATCCCGGCCGGAAAAGCCCATTGGGCGGTGGCCAAAACGGACGCGATGTTCTATCAACACGTCTCCGGCCCCGCCTCCGTCACCTACGTCCACCCGGAAGACGACCCGCGGAATACCGCGCGATAGGCATATTGCCATACGCCCTTCCTATTCTATATTCCCGTAGGGGCGAGGCATGCCCCGCCCTTACAATCAGGGTGGGTGACGCCGCCCGTTAAAGGAGGATGAAAATGGACAAGAAAAAACTGATTGCCGGACTGAACGCCGATATGAACCGGGAACTGGAAGCGGTGATGCGCTATATGCTGGAGGCCTCGATAATGACCGGTTTTGGCGGGCACGAGGCGCGCGAGGTTTTTGAAGCGGAAGTAACCGACGAGCTGGGACACGCCAAGCTTTTGGCGGATAAGATCGTGGCTTTGGGGGGCAAGCCGGAGGTCAAACCGGCCTATCCCACCCCGATTTACGATGCGAAGAAAGCGCTCCAGCGGGAGCTGAAAATGGAGCTGGATGCCATTAAAAACTATAAAGAGCGCGTCAAGGAAGCGGACGAGCTTGGGGAAGTCGGTTTGAAGGTGAAGCTGGAAGAGCTTATCGCCGACGAAACCGGCCACGCCGAGGAGATTGAGCGGCTGTTGGGATAGCCTCGGAATTCTCTTGAAAAAAAGCCCTGCCAAAGCAGGGCTTTTTTGTTGGCCAAATAAGGGCTGGATTTAATCTCCCAATCTCTTTTTATTCCGTTTGAGTGGTGGACTGAAGTCCTCCACTGTGAGGTTTTTGGGTTATGAAAAGGAGCTAATATGGAACTCACCTCTTCCCCCAGCTTCGGGCTCACCGTGCGGGTGGAGCTGGAACACAAAGCCGGGCGGCTGGCCTCGCTACTTTCGGCGGTCGCGAAAGTAGGCGGGGTCATCGGCGCCGTGGACACCGTCGAAACCACCAACCACACCACCATCCGGGATATCGGCATAGAAGCGCGGGACGCCGCCCACCAAAAAGAGATTCTGGCGGCCATTGCCGCCGTCCCCGGCGCCTGGCTGATTGCCGCCAGCGACCAGACCTTTCTGGCGCACCTCAAGGGGAAAATCGATATCACCAGCAAAATCCCGATTTCCAAGCGGAGCGATTTGTCCATCGCCTACACCCCCGGCGTCGGGCGTGTTTCGGAAGCGATTGCCAAAACGCCGGAATTGGTCTGGCACTACACGATAAAAGGCAACTGCGTGGCCATCGTCACCGACGGCACGGCGGTTCTGGGACTGGGGGACATCGGCCCGGAAGCGGCCCTGCCGGTGATGGAAGGAAAGGCCCAGCTTTTCAAGCGCTTCGCCGACGTGAACGCTTTTCCCATTTGTCTGGCCACCAAGGATTCGGATTTGATTGTGAAAATCGTGAAGGCGATTTCCCCCGCCTTCGGCGGTATCAACTTGGAGGATATCTCCGCCCCCCGTTGCTTCGATATCGAATCGCGGCTCAAGCAGGAACTGGATATACCCGTTTTCCACGACGACCAGCACGGCACGGCGGTGGTGGTTCTGGCGGCATTGCAGAATGCGCTCAAATTGGTGGGAAAAAAGCTGGAGAATTTGAAAACGGTGGTGGTCGGTGCCGGCGCGGCCGGGGTGGCCTGCGTTAGGATTTTGCAAGCCAAAGGGTTGAAAAACGTGGTGCTTTGCGACCGGGTGGGGGCGCTCTATCGTGGCCGCAAGGAGCATATGGATTCCGCCAAGGAGGAGATTGCCAAAACCACCAACCCGGAAAACCTCAAGGGTTCGATTCTGGATGTCGCTTCCGGGGCCGATTTTCTTTTGGGTGTTTCGGGCCCGGGGGTAATCCCGCTGGAGGCGGTCCAAAAAATGGCCAAAGATGCCATCGTTTTTGCGCTCGCCAACCCCGTGCCGGAAATCCAGCCGGAGGAAGCCGGGCCTTTTGTGCGGATTATGGCCACCGGCCGTTCGGACTATCCCAACCAGATTAACAACGCCCTCTGCTTCCCCGGTATCTTCAAGGGGGCCTTGGCCTGCAAGGCGCGGGAAATCAACGAGGCGATGAAACTGGCCGCCGCGGACGCCATTGCCTCCCTTATTCCGGAGCAGGCGCTAGACGAGGAGGACATAATCCCCTCCATTTTCCATCCGAAAGTGGCGGACGCCGTGGCGGAGGCCGTCCGGGATGCCGCCGTGCGCACCGGGGTCGCCCGACAGTTCAAGAAGACGCCGGAGACCATCAGCGGCTGAATCCGCTTGGGGGCAGAAATTCCCCTTTCAGCCCGCCGATGTGGTATATTGAAGTGAAAGGAGTACCCATGCAAACTGTTGGGGATCCGAAAACGTTGTTGGTGGGGTGGAGCAGGGAAGTAACCGAAATTATCCAGCGCCTGCGGGAGGAGATGGCCAAAATCGACAAGGGGATCGTCGAAACGGTCGGCCGGCTTTCCTTCGACTACCGGCGCAAGGAGCTATTTGCCTACATCTGGCCCTACAAGGAAGGGGTCAATTTGGGTTTTCATACCGGCAGCAAAATGACCGACCCGAAGAAGCGGCTCCTGGGATCCGGCAAGCACAGCCGCCACTTTCAAATCTCCAAGCTGGAGCAGGTGGACAGCTACGTAACCGATATGGCCAAAAAGGCCTGGGTTCGCGACGTTTAGAGGGAATGGGGCTTTTTTCGCGCCGGGTTAAAGCCGAAAAAACTTTTTCCGCTACAGACATTTTAGCCCGCCTGCTTGGCCGCTGGGCTGGCCCGGGAAAAATCTACACCCCGGCGGGGGTTCAGAATTACCGGGTGGAGCTGACGTTTGCCGCAAAGGACGCAGGGGCGGCGGATGCCTCGCCCGTACAAATTTCCGGCAGTATGGTTTCCTATTTCGAATCCGGCACCGTTCTGGATACGCCGGTTCAGTTAAGATTGGAAAAGGAAATCTGGTCCTTGGTGTACACCCAAACCAACGTGCATGGGCAGGGGAAATTGTCCGAAGGAAAATTGGAGTTTCTGCAGAAAGACCCCTCCGGCAAGCCCGCCGGCCAGACGCAGGAAATCTGGAATTTTCTTTCCGCCGACCATCTTTTCATTGAAAGTTTCATCCTCGACGCAGAGGGGGAAAAAGAGCCGTTTTTGAAGGTGGTTTTACAAAAAGAGTGATTCCAGTGTACCTTGAAAAGAGCTCGAAGGAGGAATGATGGGTGGAAAATCTGAAAAGAAACAGAACTGGGGAATTAAGGAAGTGGATCTCGTTTTAGAAGAGCTTCAAAACAAGGGGGTAATTAAACCACTCGGAAAATTATTATATGATGAATATTCTCTTCCTTGCCTGGGTCTCAAAAATAATCAGCTTTTCGATTCCGATAGGGCGGTTAAGGTAATTGGAAAAGAGGACGCAATTTTTTCCATATTCATTGAAGTTGATAAAGCCGGGTCAGCCGACCACAATGTGATAAAATACCTCCCATATATCCTTGGGAATATTGAAAAAATAAACTACCAGCACATTTTCTTATTGCATATTTTGGGCGATGTATTTTTAAACAACAATCTTGTTTCTTCAAGGCGATTGGCAAAATATTATGGGCAGTATGCAATCCCGCAATTATTTCCAAAGTTTCATTATGAGCAGTCTGAGCCGATGCATAAGGAACAAATTAGTGGGTGGTTAAGGGAAAAATTCTCTAAAATTCTGTAATTTTATCTAATCTTCCGCCACGCGGACGAATTCGGTCTTGGGGGCGCCGCAGGAGGGGCATTTTTCGGGTAGCGCCGCCAGTTCGTCGCGGTGCCACTGATAACCGCAGCGGGTGCATTTCCACAATAATTCCCCGGCCCACTCGGCCAGCTCTTCGGAAGGGGAGATGTAATCGGTCATTTTATCGTACGGCGGGTTTGAAACCCTCCGCCTATGTTTTCTTCCTTTTTTTACCGTCTTCCATGGCTTTTTGCTTCAGCTCTTCCCAGCGCTCGATCCGATTCTTGATTTCCTTCTCAAAGCCGAGCTCCGAGGGATGGTAATACTTTCTCCCTTTCAGCGAATCGGGCAGATGGTCCTGCGCCACAAAATGCTCTTCATAATCATGCGCATATTTATACCCCGCGCCGTACCCCAGGGCCTTCATCAAACCGGTCGGGGCGTTGCGGATATGCAACGGCACCGGCTCGGCCTTGGTTTTTTCCACATCCTCGCCAACCTTGCCAAAAGCGGCGTAAACGGCGTTGGACTTGGGGGCCGTTGCCAGATAAATGCAGGCCTGAGCCAGAGCGAGTTCCCCTTCCGGCGTGCCTAAAAAGTGATAAGCATCCTTGGCCGCCAGCATTACGGAAAGCGCCTGCGGGTCGGCGTTACCGATATCCTCGGAGGCCATCCGCACCATCCGCCGGGCGACATAGAGCGGGTCCTCGCCGGAAGCCAGCATCCGCGCCAGCCAATAAAGCGCCCCGTCCGGGTCGGAATCCCGCACCGATTTGTGCAAGGCGGAGATGATATTGTAATGCTCTTCTCCGGCCTTGTCGTAGCGCAACGCCTTTTTCTGCGACGCTTTCTCGATGACTTCCGGTGTGATTTCGCCGTTTTTGCCGACGATGTTCAGACAGAATTCCAAAAGCGAAAGGGCGATGCGGGCATCCCCGTCGGAAAAGATGGCAATCCGTTCGAGGGCCTCATCGGTAATTTTCAGATTGTGTTTTCCCAGTCCCCGCTCCTTGTCGGTCAGCGCCCGCCGGGCAATCGTTTTTACCTCGTCGTTGGTCAATTCCTTCAAGACAAAAACCCGGCAACGGGAAAGGAGCGCCGAGTTGACCTCGAAACTCGGATTTTCAGTCGTGGCGCCAAGCAAAATGATTACCCCCTTTTCCACAAAGGGGAGAAAGGCATCCTGCTGGGCCTTGTTGAAGCGGTGGATTTCGTCGATGAATAAAATCGTTTTCTGCCCGTACATCACCTGCCGCTTTTCCACGTCGGCAATCACATCCTTGATTTCCTTAATGCCGGCGGTGACGGCGGAAAAACGCAAAAATTCCGCTTTGCTGGCGGCGGCAATGAGATAGGCGAGCGTGGTTTTGCCGCTCCCCGGCGGGCCCCAAAAGATGGCAGAGCTCATTTTGTCGTTTACAATCGCCTCATAAAGCGGCTGGCCGGGGGATAAAAGTTGCTTTTGGCCGACGAATTCGGAAAGCGTTTGCGGGCGCATCCGGTCCGCCAGCGGGGCATGCTCGGACGCCATATACTTTTCCTTTGGCTTTTCAAAAAGGTCGGTCATAGCGAATCCTATGGAGAAAACATAGCGGAATGGAGAGGGAAAAGCAATCCGTTAGGCGGGGGCGCAATATATCGTGCCCCTACAAATCAAAATCCCGTTGGATGCTTTCTATGAAAATCAGTAGCGTCCTGATATGCTTTCGCCACGGCCAAAACGGTTGCCTCGTCGTATAAGCGCCCCATAAACGTGATGCTGGTGGGATGGCCCTCCTTGTCAAACCCGTTTGGCAAAACCACACAGGGATGGCCGGTCAGGTTGGTCAAAAGCAAATTGTCTCCCTCGAAGGGCGGCGCGATATACACGTCTATGGAGTCCATCAACTTTTCCATTTCCTCGATAACCAGTCGGCGCAGGCGGTTGGCCTGTATGTACTCCACCGCCGGGATGAAACGGGAGGCGCGGAAATAGTTTGGCCAGGCATCCTTAATCTGGCGCACCATTTGGTCGTCCTGATTGGAGCGGGTGATTTCATCAAAAGCGGCCGCCGCCTCGGCCGTAAGGATAAACGACATCGGGAAAATGCCCAGATTGGGGAGTTCGATTTCGTGCAGGGTGACCCCCATTTGCCGGAACGTCTCCAAAACGGCGTTGTTGAATTCGGCGTGGGCGGTATCTTTATCCATATCCTTTTTCAAATAGCCGATGCGAAGCTTTTTTAAATTTATGTTGGCCGAATAGTTGAAGGGATAATCGCGAACCGCCCGATCCACTCCATCCGGGCCGAGAATGGCATCGAAAACGATGGCGCAATCTTCCACTGCCCGGCAAATTGGGCCGATTTTGTCCATCGACCAGCTTAAGGCCATCGCCCCGGCGCGGGAGACCCGTCCAAAAGTCGGGCGCAGGCCGGTGGCGCCGCAGCGGCTGGAGGGGGAAACGATGGAACCCCAGGTCTCCGTGCCGATGGCAAACGGCAGACAGCCGGATGCTACGGCGGAAGCGGAGCCGGCCGAAGAGCCGCTGGAACCCTGGGCCGTGTCCCAGGGATTGCGGGTGATTCCGCCGTACCAAACATCCCCCCAAGCGAACTCGCCCACGGTCAGTTTGGCAGCAAGCACCGCGCCGGCATCCGCCAGTTTTTTCACCACCGTTGCATCCTCATCAATCATTTGGTCTTTGAAAATGCGCGAGCCCCAAGTGGTGGGGTATCCTTTGGCGGCCAGAATGTCCTTGGCGCCGTAGGGAATACCGTGCAGCGGGCCGCGGTAGCGCCCGGCGGCGATTTCCTCATCGGCCTTGGCCGCCTCCTGCAGGGCCCGTTCCTCCGTCAGATTGACCACGCACAAGAGCATCGGGTTGTACTTCTTCAACCGCTCCAGGAAAAACTTGGTCAGCTCCGTGGAAGTTACCCGCCGGGTGCGGAGGAGTTCCCCCAGTTCGCGGATGGAATAAAAGGCCAAATCCTCCATCCGTTCCGGCCTTTTCACCCGCCCGATTGGACTTAAACGGTTTTGCTTTGAGCGCGGCTTGAATTCAAAACCGGTCGGAATGGGGTCAAAGACCAAAACGGGTGCCAGGCCGTTTGGGATTGTAAACTTGCGCAGCGAATCATAGTCGGTCAAATACTCTTTCAAGACCGAGAGCATGCTGTCCTGCTCGGCGCGGGTAAAGTTGAGACCAAGCAACTGCTGGGCGGCCGCCACCCGGCTGCGGGTAATGCGGGTTGTGTCGACTTTCGCATTTGCAAGCTGAAAAACAAGAAGAAAAGCAGCGGCCGCGGCAACACTCATCCTCAATTTTTGCATGGTTCCCTCCTTTTTGGATTTGAAACAAAAAGGGCGCATCCCCTGAGCCCGTTCACGCGTAGAATTGGGTTACTTTCTTTCCAAAATCTCCTTGGGATAACAGCCCAAAGCGAGCATCCATTCCTTCAGCTTCGGGACGCGGACTTTGGGGTCAACCGGCAAATTGAAGGGACGCCCGCGGCCGTCCAAAACAATCCCGGTCACCCCGCCGGAGATTTCCCCTTCCCATTTTTTCCCCGGCCCGGCGCCGACATCGAAATGGCGCGTCGGGCTCAAACTTGCTTTGGCCTTCAGCGGAAGTTCGTCCGGACCCAGGCCCAGCGGGATTAGCTTCATTTCGCCAAATTTCAGTTCACCGGACTCAATTTTGCCGTCAGGCATCGTGAAGCTGTAGTCCAGAATCTTTTTTCCCTCTTTTTCCAGTCCGACCGGCACAATTGCCGTACCCAGATGAATCAAACAATCCTTGTTGAAAACCTCCAGCGCCGCCTGGGGGTGCACCTCGGTCAAAACGCCCAGCTGGGGCATCATAAAAATCGAATCGACGGCGAGGCGAGTGATTCCCTCCGGCATAAAGGCGTCAATCAGCATCATCGCCGCCTGATTGCGCCGCGGGGCGTGGGAAAGCACCCCCCCGGAGCCGATCAGCATATCTAAGTCCATCATATTGACGATGGTCTGCCCGGAGGCGGTCTGCTCGAACGCCTCGGCAATCGTGCGTTGCTGCTGCACCCCTTTCAGCGTGGTGGCGAACGATTTGTGCTGGATGAAGGCCAGCCGCAAGGCCTCCTTGGCGATCGCCTGTTCGAAAATCAGTTCCTCCATTTCCTGCGGGATGGTGGTGGGGCGGATCATTTTGTTTTTCACCCGGTTGCGCAGATCCCGCTCCTCCATCGGGAAGGGCACCCAGCGCATCACGTTTTCCAGCTTGGCCTCGGCAAAAACGTTTGAAATCGAATAGCTCATTCCCAGATTGGCAGAGACCGTGCGGTTGAAAACCCCTTGAAAGACGGAGAAAATGTCGGTCGTGGCGCCGCCGATGTCCACGCCGACCACTTCGATTTTTTCCAAATCGGCGATTTTTTTCATAATCAAGCCAACCGCGCCAGGGGTGGGCATAATCGGGGCGTCCGTCCATTCCATCAACTTGCGGTAGCCGGGAGCCTGGGCCATCACGTGCTCCATAAACAAGTCGTGAATTTTTTCCCGGGCGGGAAGCAGGTTTTCCCGCTCCAGAACGGGGCGGAGATTGTCCACAATTACCAAATCGGTCTTCTGGGCCAAGGCTTCTTTGATCGGAGGCCGCGCGTCGGTATTGCCGGCATAAATCACCGGCAGCTTGTAACCCGTTCCCAGCCGCGGGCGGGGGTCGGCCGCCGAGATAAGTTCCGCCAGCTCCACCACGTGGGTGGTGGTGCCGCCGTCCACCCCGCCGGAAAGCAGAATCATGTCCGGGCGCAGGTGGCGGATACGTTCAATCTGCTGGTGGGGAAGCCGCCGGTCGTTGGAAGAAATCACGTCCATCACGATGGCCCCGGCCCCCAAAGCCGCCCGCTCGGCCGACTCGGCGGTCATTGAGCGAACCACTCCCGCCACCATCATCTGCAGCCCGCCGCCGGCCGAGGAGGTGGAAATGTAGATATCGGTTCCCACGTTCCCTTTTGCGGGGGAGATAATCTTTCCGTTCTCGTCCAGTATTTTACGACCGGAAAGCTCCTCTACCTCGGCAATGGCGTTCAAAACCCCCATCGTCACGTCCTCAAAAGGGGCCTCCACCGTGGTGGGGGCCTCTCCGCGCACCTTCAGCCGGTAGCTTCCATCCGCTTCCTTTTCGATGAGAATCGCTTTGGTGGTGGTGGAGCCGCAATCCGTGGCGACGATGATTTTAATATCTTCGGGTCGTAAATTTTTCATTCTCTATAAAACTGTCAGGTGGTGCAAGATAAAAAAGGGGGATGGACAAAGCAAACTGTTTGCCCGGCGGCGGTTTGAGATTAGTGAGAGTCCCTTGTTCCCGCTGGCACCAGCCGGTACTTCCAGACCCGCCCTTCCCCTTCCCCCACCAAGAGGAATTCTTCGCCCGTTCCCTCATCCCGCACCGCCCGCAAAGCCGCCAGCGGAGGAAAAAATTTCTCCTGGTAAATAATTTCCTTTTCCGGGTTGTAGATAAAAAGATGGCTGTCGCGGCGCGGGGTGGAATTGCAAACCAGAAGGGCGAAATAGTACAATCCGTCCGCCTCGAAACGCACGGGTGTGCCGAGAACCTCATATCCTTTGACCGGAGCAGGAACGGAATCAACGTGCTTTCCTTTGAAATCATAAAGCTGGATTCCTGAAAACTTGTTGTTGCTCAAGATAAACCATCCGCTGTCAGCGTCCGGCCAGCGGCACAGGCTGAACAGGGTTATGTAATTGTTCCCGGGCAACTCCGTCCGGATTTTGCCGTCGCCGTCCCGAATCCTCAATTGTCCGGCGAAGTTGGAATACACAATCTCATTTTTCCCATTTCCATCCCAATCCAAAATTTCAATATTCCATACGTTTTGTTCCGGTTCTGTCCAGCGCAAGCGGCCGTTTCTATCCAGCAGGCGCAGCCCCCCGTTCCCTTTCATCGCCAGTACGCATTCCGACCAGCCATCTCCGTCCAGATCCCCGCAAGCCGCCTCCCGGACGGCCGGATCCGTTCCCAATCCGTATTTCCAGAGCCGCCCACCCTCGCGGTTGTACAGGCAAGCTTCCTCCTGCCCCCCACCCCGGCTTAGAAATTCGAAGTTCCCGTCCCCTTCCAAATCCACGGGCGAGACCTTTCCTCCCATCCGCTCAAAGCGGACGGAAAGCAGGGGTTTGCCGGAGTCGGTAACCGATACGGCCCCTCGTTCCGCTGCAATCCAAAAAGCGGTTTGGGAATCCGCGGGCGTTTTTGCCAGGTGAATCGCGGTGATTGTTCCCAAGGCAGCCCTTTGAAAAAAAAGCTGTTTGTCTACCACCAACGGCTTGGCCGCGGCTTTTGCTCGTTCGGCTTGTGTCGGCGTTTGCCGCGGGGAGATTTGGCTTTGCACTTCATTGTGAAAGAGGGCAACGGAAAAAAAAAGTAAAAACAAACCGGAAAGACCGAAGCCATTTTTGCCTGAAAGAACGACCGGTCCATAAATTCTCGTTTTCTTATCAAAAAAGCTCACCCGCAACCTCCGGTTTCTTTGATAATCGCCGTTTTTCGCCCCTGTTAAAATTTATCATGGATTTCCATAAAATCAACCCCCTAATTTATACAATAAGGACCGAAATTTGACCAGCCCCGAGAGCCCCGGGCGCCTGCGGCCGCCCCGCGTTGACACCCCCCGGCAAAATCCATACTTTGCTCCAGAAGTATGAACCTTCCCAATCAATTGACGTTGGCCCGCATTATCTTGGCCTTCATTTTTGTCGGTTTTTTTTTGGTCGATTCCGCCTGGGCCAAAACGGCCGCTTTAGCCGTTTTTCTGGCTGCGGCCCTGACCGATTTATACGACGGCTATCTGGCCCGCAAGACGGGGGTGGTCACGGGGTTCGGCAAATTCATGGACCCCTTGGCGGACAAGGTCTTAGTCACCTCGGCCCTCATTTCTTTCGTGGCTTTGGGCTATGTCAAGGCCTGGATGGTTGTAGTCATTATTTTTCGCGAGTTTATGGTCACCGGGCTGCGGCTTTTGGCCGCTTACAAGGGAATCGTAATCACCCCTTCCTTTTGGGCGCAGATCAAAACCGTTCTGGAAATGACGACGATCGCTTTGATTCTGCTATTCACCACGTTGAAGATCTGGTTGGTGCCGAACGGCCACAACTGGGCCATTTTTTCCTCGGAGTGGACGTTCAAGAGTTTCAACGGGCTGGTCTTTGCCGCCATGCTTCTATCCGTCGCCACCGGAGTGGACTATCTGGTCAAAAACGCGCCACTTCTACGGGGCGTGTTGAAATAAATGAAAGCGGAAATCATAACCATCGGCAACGAGTTGCTCTCCGGCGCAACCTTGGACACCAATTCGGCTTATCTGGCCGAACGGTTGTCCGAGTTCGGGGTGCTCGTTTCCCGCCGAGCGACGGTGCCGGATGCTGTCGAACCGATCGCCGAGGCGATAGAGGAGGCCCGGCGGCGGGTTGACTTCATCATCTGCACCGGCGGGCTCGGGCCGACCAACGATGATGTTACCAAAAAGGCCTTAGCGCGTGTTTTGGGAAAGCCGCTCGTCCTGCATGAAGAGATTTTGAAAAAAGTGGAGGAGCGCTTCCGCCGCCGCGGGGAAAAGATGCCCCTTGTAAACCAGAACCAGGCCCTTCTGCCCTCCGGGGCAAAATGGTTTGCCAACAATTACGGTACGGCCCCGGGGATTTTAATCGAGGAAGGGGACAAGCGGCTGATTGCACTCCCCGGTGTGCCCAAAGAGATGAAGGGTATCTTCGAGGAGGAAGTGATTCTCTACCTGCGGGAAACGATGAGCGTTTCCGCCGCCGTGGTCCGCCGCCGGCTGCGCACCACCGGCATCGCTGAATCGGCCCTCTACGAAAAAATCCAGCGGGTCATTCCGGAAGGGGAGGGGCTGCATTTCGCTTTTTTGCCTTCGTACTATGGGGTCGATTTGCGCCTCGAAGTTTTCGGTCGGGAGAGGGAGGAATCGGAAAAAATTTTGAACGAAAAGCTGGCCAAAATCCGGCCGCTCTTGGAGGATTTTCTGTATGCCGAAGGGGAAACCTCCATGGAGGAAATAGTCGGTCAGCTCCTTTTGAAGGGGAAGAAGAAGCTGGCGGCGGCGGAATCCTGCACGGGGGGGCTGGTCGCCAAACGAATTACCGACGTTCCCGGCAGCTCGGACTATTTTGAGCGGGGAATGGTCACTTATGCCAACGAGGCAAAACACGAGCTTTTGGGTGTACCGCGGAAACTTTTCAAAACCGTTGGTGCAGTAAGCGCTGAAGTGGCGGAGCGGATGGCCAAAGGGGTGCGAAAAATGGCAAAAGTAGACATCGGCATCGGCGTCACCGGCATCGCCGGGCCGGGGGGCGGCTCGGCGGCAAAGCCGGTGGGGCTCACCTATATTGGTTTGGCCGACCGCAAGAGTTATTGGGTGCAAAAGTTCATTTTTTCCGGCGACCGGGAAATAAATAGAATACGTGCCTCCCAGGCGGCGTTGAACATGATTCGCCTGTATTTGCTTGGAAAACTGAAATAATGCGCCTTTTCGTGGCCGTCCCCTTTCCGGCTGAAGTCAAAAGCTCGCTGGGAAAATTGATCGACGACTGGCGGCGGGAGCGGGATAAAGTCGGCTGGGTCAAAAAAGAGAATTTGCATCTCACACTCAAATTTTTGGGTGAAACCCCGCTGGAAAAATTGGAGGGGTTGAAGAAAAACCTGGCGGCAGGTTTGAATGGTTCAAAGGCATTCACCGTTTCCCTTTCCGGCGCCGGGGCTTTTCCCAACCTCAACCGGGCGCGCGTTGTCTGGATTGGCGTGTCGGAGGGCAAGGCAGAACTTTCTGAACTGGCTCAAAGAGTGGAAGAGGCGACCGTCCCGCTTGGTTTTCCGTCTGATGAGCGGGCGTTTTCGGCCCATTTGACCGTGGGGCGGGTCAAGGATTCCCATCTTTCGGAGCGGCTTTTGGCCAAAATACGTACTTGCACTTTTGAGGCCCAGGGTATTATCGTATCGGAAGTGGTTTTGTACCAAAGCGAGCTGGCGCCGGGGGGTTCGGTTTATACGCCGCTGGAGCGTTTTGAGTTGGCGAAGTAAGCACTTGAGGGCATTCATAAAGGAGGAGTAATGGCCACCGACGGGATTGGGGAAAAGAAAAAAGCTCTGGAACAGGCGGTCCTGCAGATTGAAAAGCAGTACGGCAAGGGATCGATTATGCGCTTGGGGGAAGCGCCGACGCAACGAATACCGGCGATTTCCACCGGCTCCATCGCCCTCGACTATGCCTTGGGGGTGGGCGGCGTGCCGCGCGGCCGGGTGATTGAGATTTTCGGCCCGGAGGCCTCCGGTAAAACCACCCTGTCCTTGCAGATTATCGCCGAGGCCCAGCGGCTGGGAGGCACGGTCGCCTTCATCGACGCCGAACATGCTTTGGATGCCGACTACGCCCGCAAGCTGGGGGTGGATTTGGACAGTTTGCTTCTCTCCCAGCCCGACACGGGGGAGCAGGCCTTGGAAATCACCGACACGTTGGTCCGCTCCGGGGCCGTGGATGTGGTGGTCATCGACTCGGTGGCGGCCTTGGTGCCCAAAGCCGAAATCGAAGGGGAGATGGGGGAGCCGCAAATGGGGCTGCAGGCCCGCTTGATGTCGCAGGCCTTGCGCAAGCTGACCGGCACCATCAGCAAATCGAAATGCTGCGTGATTTTCATCAACCAGATTCGGATGAAAATCGGGATCATGTTTGGCAACCCGGAGACCACCACGGGCGGCAACGCGCTCAAGTTTTACTCCTCCGTCCGGCTGGATATCCGCCGCATCGCCTCCATCAAGGAAGGGGATACCGTCATCGGTTCCCGCACCCGGGTGCGGGTGGTGAAAAACAAAGTCGCCCCCCCGTTCCGCGAAGCGGAATTTGACATCATTTACGGGGTCGGCATCTCGCGCGAGGGGGAACTTTTGGACTTGGGGTCCACCCCGCTTAAAGAAGGGGCCACGCCGGTCATTGAGAAATCGGGGGCTTGGTATACCTATCGCAACGAGCGGATAGGGCAGGGGCGGGAGCAGGCCCGCCAGTTTTTGCGGGACAATCCGGTCATCGCCGAGGATATCCGGCTCAAAATCCGGGAACAGTTGGGACTGGTCAAGGTCGATGCCATCCGGGAAGCGGCCAAAGAACCGGAAAAAAAGGAAAAAGAGAAAGAGAGCCGCGAGCCGGTTCGCGCCCGCCGGTAATTTTCGGTATCGACCAACAAAAGCAGGCCTTCGGCCTGCTTTTTGTTTTTTCCGCCAATAAATCATTTACTTTGAATTGCAAATTGGCTTTTTTGCAAGTATGTATTTGCCGCTCGAATATTTGCTTTTGGCCGCCGCCTTGCTTTTGGGAGCGGGCGTTTTGGCCACCAAGCTTTCCTCCAACCTTGGTGTTCCCTACCTCGTGCTTTTTCTTTTGGTTGGCATCCTCGCCGGGTCGGAAGGACCGGGCGGGATCCCCTTTGAGGATTACCGGCTGGCGCGGGCCGTCGGCAATTTGGCGCTGGCCTTGATTTTGTTTTCCGGCGGGCTGGATACCCGCTGGAGCGAAGTCAAACCCTCTTTCAAAAAGGCGCTCTCCCTTTCCAGTTTGGGTGTTCTGGTGACCGCCTTTGCGGTCGGTTTTTTTGCCCGCACGGTTCTGGGTTTTTCCACGCTCGAGGCCCTGCTTCTGGGGGCCATTATTTCCTCGACCGATGCAGCGGCGGTTTTCTCCGTTTTGCGTTCCAAAAAGCTGGGGTTGAAAGGGGAACTGAAGCCGCTTCTGGAATTGGAATCCGGCTCCAACGACCCGATGGCGGTTTTTCTGGTCATCGGTTTGGTGGTGCGGGCCCTCCATCCGGAATTCACCCTCTGGGATTTCACGCTTCTTTTCATCCAGCAGATGGCGGTGGGGGCCGTCATCGGCTACTTTGTGGGGCGGGTTTTGGTTTGGGCCGTGAACCGGCTTTCGCTCGACCACGAAGGGCTTTATCCGGTGCTTTCGCTGGCGGCCGTTTTCTTTTGCTATTCGGCCACCCAACTTTTTGGCGGCAGCGGGTTTCTTTCGGTGTATGCCGCCGGGCTGGTCGTGGCCTCCCAGCCGATGGCGGTCAAGAAAACACTTTTGCGCTTTCATGACGGGCTGGCCTGGCTTTCGCAAATCGGGATGTTTGTCACCTTGGGGCTTTTGGTTTTCCCCTCGCAGCTTTTGCCGGTAACTCCGAAAGGGTTCTTGCTGGCGGCCTTTCTTTTGATTATTGCCCGCCCGGCGGCGGTTTTTCTTTCCCTCCTGCTGGCAAACATGGGCTGGCGGGAAAAACTTTTCGTCTCCTGGGTCGGGTTGAGGGGGGCTGTGCCGATTGTTTTGGCCACTTACCCGCTTTTGGCCGGGCTTTCCGGTGCATCGGCGATTTTTAATTTGATTTTCTTCGTGGTTTTGACTTCCGCCCTTTTGCAGGGCTCCACGGTGGGGTTGGCCGCGCGGCTTTTGGGGCTTTCCCGCACGGTCCCGCATCCGGCGGCCACCGCGCTGGAGCTGGCAACCGCCGGTGACCAGGAGCTTTCCGTGCTGGAGCTTTTGGTTCCGTACGGTTCCAAAATTGCCGGGCGCAGCATCGTGGATGCCGGCTTTCCGGAGGGTACTTTGGTGGTTTTGCTTTCCCGCAACGGAAAAATGAACGCCCCATCCGGCCGGACCGTTTTGGAGGAGGGGGACCTGCTCTATCTTTTGACCGAGCAGAAGAATCTTCCTCAAGTGGAGACCATGCTGGCCCCCGAAGGGGCGGACGGGTAGCAACCGCTTGCTCTTTTCCGGATTTCCCCTACTTTTCCTGACTCGATGAGTTTGAAAGGCGCAAAAGTTCTGGTGACCGGGGCGGGGGGATTCATCGGCAGTCATTTGACCGAACGGCTTTTGGAGGAGGGGGCGGCGGTTTCCGTTTTTCTGCGCTACAACGCGCTGGGGCATAAAGGATGGATCGACACATTTTCCAACGGAAACCTGGCCCGTTTGCGAATCTTTCTGGGGGATTTGCGCGACCCGGAGGCCGTGCGCAAAGCCGTACGTGAGCAAGAAATCGTTTTCCATTTGGGGGCCTTGATTGCCATCCCGTACTCCTACATCAATCCCAGGGAATTCGTGGATACCAACGTGGTCGGCACGGCCAACGTATTGAACGCCGCTTTGGAGTACAAAACGGAGCGGGTGGTGCACACCTCCACTTCCGAAGTGTACGGCACGGCGCAATATGTTCCCATCGACGAGGGGCATCCTTTAGTCGGCCAGTCCCCCTATGCCGCCTCCAAAATCGGAGCCGACCAGCTCGCTTTGAGCTACTACCGCTCCTTCGGGCTGCCGGTCACGGTTCTGCGCCCCTTCAACACCTTTGGGCCGCGGCAGTCGGTTCGGGCCATCATCCCGACCATCATCAGCCAGGCGTTGGCGGGGAAAAAAATCCGGCTCGGCTCGCTTTATCCCACCCGGGATTTGTCGTACGTGGCCAATACGGTGGAAGGGTTCGTCCGCATCGCCCATGCCAAAGGGGTTTTGGGGAAGGTCGTAAACGTCGGAATGGGGACTGAAATTTCGGTCGGCGAGCTGGTGGAGCAGATTGGCTCTTTGCTTAGAAAAAAACTGGTCGTGCAGAAGGAAAAACAACGGGTGCGGCCGGTTGAATCGGAGGTGGACCGGCTTCTGGCCGACACTCGGCTGGCACAGGAGGTTTTGGATTGGAAACCGAAATTGGATTTCAGAACGGGGCTTTTGAAAACCATCGACTGGTACAAAAGAAACCGCTCCCTCTTTCCGAAAGAGTATGTAGTATGAACTTTCCGGAGCGGGCCGTCATTCTGGCGGGAGGAAAGGGGACGCGGCTGGCCCCCTATACGGCGGTCATCCCCAAACCCCTGATGCCCGTGGGGGACATGCCGATTTTGGAAATCGTTTTGCGCCAATTGAAAAAGGCCGGCACCCGGCGGGTGACCATCGCCACCGGACATCTCTCGCACCTTATCCGCACCTTTTTTGGCGACGGCCGGCAGTACGGGCTTTACATCGATTATCTGGTGGAAACCAAGGCCTTGGGAACGGCCGGGCCTCTGGCCATGCTGGCCGATTTGACCGAGCCGTTTCTGGTGATGAACGGGGACGTTTTGACCGATTTGGATTACCGCAGGCTCTGGGGTTTTCACCAAAAAAACGGCGCTGTGGCGACGGTGGCGACCCACCACCGGGAGGTGCGGGTCGATTTCGGCGTGGTGGTGACCAACCACAACCATGCCATCTCCAATTACATCGAAAAACCGTCGCTCCCTTATCAGGTTTCGATGGGGATTTACCTGTTCTCGCCGGAGGTTTTGCGCTTCGTTCCCAAAAACCGGCGTTTCGATTTTCCCCAGCTGGTTTTGACCCTTTTGAAGGCCAAAAAGAAAGTGGCCAGCTTCCCGTTCACCGGTTTCTGGCTGGATATCGGACGGGCGGAAGATTACGCCCGAGCCGCCCAGGTTTTCACGGCCCATCCCGCCCGCTTTCTGCCGAAATGAGCGTTCAGCTTTTTTGGCGTTGATTCCCAAATGAAATTCATTGCCGCCCTCTGGAAATCGGCCCGCCCCTACCAGTGGCCGAAGAACTTCCTTTTGTTTGCGGCTTTGATTTTTTCCAAGCATCTTTTCGATTTTGATTTGCTGATAAAAAACTTCTGGGGGTTTTTGGTTTTCTGTCTGGCCTCCTCCTCGCTTTACATTTTGAACGACGCCATCGATTATTCTTCCGACATCAAACATCCCCTGAAATCCAAGCGGCCGGTGGCCTCCGGCCAGCTTCCCCGCCCGGCCGCGTTTGCGGTTGCTTTTTTGGGGTTGGCCGCTTCCCTGGCCTGGGCGTATGCGCTCGAGGAGAAGTTTCTGCTGGGCGTCGGGCTTTATGTCGCCGTGAATTTCGCCTATTCGTTTTTCTTCAAGCGGTTCGTGATTCTGGATGCCATGCTTCTGGCCACCGGCTTTGTGTTGCGGGCCGTCGCCGGGGGCTGGCTCATCGGCGCGCCGATTTCCGACTGGCTGATCATCTGCACCCTGCTGCTTTCCTTATTTCTTGGGTTTTCCAAGCGCCGGGCGGAGATGGTTCTGCTTGAGGGGGAAGCCAAAAGCCACCGGGCCAGCTTGGAACATTATTCCCCCTATTTATTGGACCAGCTTATCGGCGTGGTGACCGCCTCCACCGTGGTGGCCTACACCTTCTATACGTTATCGCCGGAAGTGAAGGAAAAGCTTGGCTCCACCCATCTCTACCTCACCGTCCCCTTTGTGCTCTTCGGGATTTTTCGTTATCTTTATTTGGTTCACCAGAAAACCGAAGGAGGCGACCCGACCAAAACGATTTTCTCCGATTTACCGCTGGTTTTGGGAATTATTTTGTGGGCCGGTTCGGTGTTTCTATTGATTTACAAATAACTTAAGAGACCGGATAACCGCCCTTAGTTTTCACCATCTCCGCCAGTTCCCGTTCGAGGGCGAAGCGGTCGAAAAGCGGATAGCGCAGAAAACGTTTGAGGCCGGAGGCCAAAAGCATGGCGTTGTCCCCTTCCGCCGTGGCGGCGGCAACCGAACGGCCGATGGAAAGCAGGTTTTCCGGCAGGCCGGAGGCGTGATACCGGGCGGCTGTTGAGAGAAACATGCCGGCCGGCCCGTCGCCTGCGGCCAAGGCGCGCAGTGTCAAACTTTCACAACTGTAGGCGGCGATTATCAAATCGGCAATGCCCGCCAGAATTTGCTGTTGTTCATCCAATTTCGCCCCAAATTTCTGGGCGGCGGCTCCGGCTAAAAGCAAAGCGGCTTTTTTAATGCCTTCGGCTAAAGCAAGTTCAGTTCCCAACCGGCCTTGAGCTTCGTCGCCGGACGGCAAATCCAAAAGCGCCTGCTGGGCCTTCTGGGCCGCGGCCAAAAGCGGCACCCGGCCGCTCATCGCCCGCTTCAACAGCATCCCCGTAACCAGCATCCGGTTGATTTCGTTGGTCCCTTCAAAAATCCGGTTGATGCGGCTGTCGCGATAAAAACGCTCGGCCGGGTACTCGGCGGAATAGCCGTAGCCCCCGTGAATCTGCACACAGTCATCCGCGCTTTGATCCAGCATCTCCGAACAGGCGACCTTCAGAATAGAGGATTCCACGGCATATTCCTCCACGGCGGAAAGCTCGGCCGCAATTTTGTCCTTGCCGGTTGCCCGCTCCTTGGCGGCGGCGTCAATCAGCCCGGCGGTGCGATAGACGATGCTTTCCGCCACCGCGGCGCGCACCGCCATCCGGGCCAGCATCGCCTGCACCAAGGGAAAACTGTCAATCGTTTTGCCGAACTGCTTGCGGCCGGCGGCGTAGGCGGCGGCGATTTGCAACACATATTTCAAAGCCCCCACCGTGGCGGCCCCCAGCTTGAAGCGGCCGACATTCAAGACGTTGAAGGCGATTTTATGCCCCTGCCCGATTTCCCCCAATACGTTTTCGGCCGGAAGTGTCGCATCCGAAAAGGAAAGGGCGCAGGTGGATGAGCCGTGCAGCCCCATCTTCCGTTCCTCGGCGCCAATGGAAAAACCGGGGGTGTTCCGCTCGATGATAAAGCCGGTGAATTTGCTCCCCTCTACTTGCGCAAAGATGACAAACAAATCAGCCCATCCGGCGTTGGAAATCCAGACCTTGCCGCCGGAAAGCTTGTAGAACTTTCCATCCGGCGTTAAATCGGCTCTTGTCCGCGCCGCAAGGGCGTCCGAGCCGCTGCCCGCCTCGGTCAAAGCATAAGCGGCCATCAACTCGCCGGTGGCGAGTTTGGGAAGATACTTTTCCCGCTGCTTGGATGTTCCAAAATAAACGATGGGCAGACTGCCGATGCCGGTATGCCCGCCGAAGGTGACGGCAAAGGAGGCCTGGCGGCCGATTTCTTCGGAAGCCGCTGCGGAGGCGACTTTTCCCATTCCCAATCCGCCGTATTCTTCCGGCACTTCGATGCCCAAAAGCCCGAGTGAGCCGCACTCCTTGAAAAGCGCCACCATCAAGCCCTCTTCTTTCTTCTCGAGTGCCTCCGATTTGGGAACCACTTTCTTAAGCATAAAGTCGCGGGCGGTTTCGGCAATCGTTTTGACTTCGTCGGAAAAGCGCTCCGGGGTCATCAGGCAGTCCGGGCTGGCCGGGCCGATTAAAAAACCGCCACCGGGAGCAAGCATCGTCTTTTCGTTTGACATTTCAGGCAATCCTTTCAAAAATTCCGGCCGCACCCATTCCGCCTCCCACGCACATCGTCAACATCCCATATTTCTTCTTCGACCGTTCCAACTCATACATCAACTCAACGGTCAGCTTCGTCCCGGTGGCCCCCAAAGGATGCCCGAGGGCAATGGCGCCGCCGTTAGGATTCACTTTATTCGCGTCCAAACCAAGCTCGCGAATGACTGCCAAACTCTGGGCGGCAAAGGCCTCGTTCAAAAGGATTACGTCGAGGTCGGAAAGGGAAAGACCGGTTCGCTTGAGCAGTTTGGGCACGGCCTCCACCGGCCCGATTCCCATAATTTCCGGCGCCACACCGGCGGTGGCGTAGCCGACGAAGCGCGCCAGCGGCTTCCAGCCCTGCTTTTTGGCAAATTCCGCTTCGGCGACAATCACCGCGGCGGCGGCGTCCGAAATCTGGCTGGAATTGCCGGCGGTCACCGTGCCCTCCTTCTTGAAGGATGGTTGAAGCTTGCCCAGCGCCTCCATGCTGGTGTCCCGGCGGGGGCCTTCGTCGGTTGTGAAGGTTGCCATGGAAGTTTCAACCTTGTTTCGCTCGTTCAGGGACTGACGGGGTATTTCCACCGGCGCTATCTGGCCGGCAAACACGCCGCTGTCAATTGCGGCGATGGCTTTGCGGTGGCTTTCCAAGGCAAATCTATCCTGCTCCTCGCGGCTGATTTTGTATTTTTCGGCCAGGTTTTCAGCCGTCAGGCCCATCGAAATGTAGGATTCCGGCCGGGCGCGCACCAAATCCAATTCTGGCGCAATTTTGTTTCCCCCCATCGGCACGGCGCTCATCGATTCCATCCCGGCGGCGAGGATTAGATTCGCCTCGCCCAGTCGGATTCGATTTGCGGCCAAGCTGATGACTTCCAGTCCGGAGGCGCAAAAGCGGTTGACGGTCATCGCCGGAACGCTGTCCGGCAGTCCGGCGGCCAAGCCGACCAGCCGGGCGACGTTCAGCCCCTGTTCCCCTTCCGGCATCGCGCATCCCACGATGATCTCGTCGATTAATCCGGGGTCCAATCCCTTTAACTTGTGTATGACCGCCCTGACGGGAACGGCGCCGAGCTGGACGGGATGGACTTGGGCCAGCGAACCGGTGAAACCCTTGCCGACGGGCGTTCGTTTGGCGGCTACGACTACGGCTTCCTTCATCAGTTTCTCAACGGTTTTCCGGTTTTAAGCAAGTGCGCCATCCGCTCCTGCGTTTTGCGCATTCCGACCAGGCGCAGAAACTCCTCCGCTTCGAGCCGCAAGAGATATTCCCGCGGCACCTCCGGCTCGCCGGGAAGTTCGCCGCCGCAGAGGACCTTGGCCAGCGAGCGGCCGACCGTGGCATCGTGCTCGGTAATCATTTTACTTTCACGCATCAGATACAAAAAGGTCTCGACGGCGGCCAAGCCATTTTTGCCGGCCACGCGAAGCTTGTCCGGCGGTTTGGAGGTGGTTCCGGCATCGGCCAAAAGGCGGGCCTGGGAAAGCGCCGCTGCGGTCAGGCGGCCGCGGTTGGGAACCACCAAATCCTCCGGCTGGAGATACCCCATCGCAAACGCTTCATCGGCGCTCATGCTGACCTTGGCAAGGCCGACGTTTTCAAAGACGGTTTTCAGATGAGGCAGAAGCATGCCCCCCTTGGCCCGTAGAGCAATTTTTTCCGCCATTCTTGTTGTTCCGCCGCCAGCCGGAAGCAGGCCGACGCCGGTTTCCACCAGGCCGATATAGAGTTCGCGGTGGGCTACCCGCCTCGTTGCGGCCAGACAGATTTCACAACCCCCCCCCAACGTGATGCCAAAAGGAGCGGCCACAACCGGGAAAGGGGCTTTGGCCATTCCTTCCGTCACCGCTTGAAACTTTTTAATCATCAGGGCAATTTCATCAAAATCCCCCTCGCTTGCGGTCATCAAAAGCCAGCCCAGATTGGCGCCGGCCGAAAAGGCCTCCGCCTGCGGGTCGTTGGCAAGCACCAACGCGTCGAAGTCGTTTTTAACAATCTCCAACGCTTTATGGGCGAGGCCCAGAATTCCCGCGCCGATGACGTTCAGCTTGGAATGAAAAACCAGAACGGCAATGCCGTTGCCAGCATTCAAAAGTGTCGCTTCCTTATTCTCGGCCACGACTTGTTCCGGCTTGGCGGGAAGCAAAAGCGGGCCGGGTTCGCCGGATTCGATTTTTTCCGGCAGAGCCGGAGCTTGAATGGAAAACTTGGCGGCGGCCTTCGCGAGTAAGTCGCAATCGACTGCCTTGACCAGCTCCAAAGGCCCCATTTGCCAGCCGAAACCCCAGCGCAAGGCATCATCAATCCGCCCCGGCCGGTCGCAGATTTTGCCGGAAAGGGCGGCAGCGTAGCTGGCAACAGAAATTAGGTGACGGGAAACAAAAGCGCCGGCGAGGTCGTCCGTCGCGGCAAAAAACATACGCACCCGCTTTACCAAATCCTCCTCGGCGCCGGCCTGGGCCAGAAGCGGCGACTCCATTTTTCTCCGTTTCGTGTAGTTCAGGTTTTCATCCGCTTCCTGAATTTCATCCCCCTCTTTGCGGTAAAAGCCGCCGCCCGACTTTTCCCCCAATTTTCCGGCGGCGACGAGCGATTGCAAAATCGGCGGCGGGGTGAAGCGGTCGGGGCGCGGGTCGTCCGGCGCCCCTTCCCGCACAATTTTGACCACCGCCATCACCGTATCCAGCCCGACCAAATCGGCCGTGCGACAGGTGGCGCTTTTCTGGCGGCCAATCAACGGGCCGGTGAGAAAATCAATCTGCGCCGGGGAGAATTTGAATTCGGCCGCCAGCGCCAGGGCATCCAACAGGGCGAAAATGCCGACCCGGTTGGCGATGAAAGCCGGGGTGTCCTTAACCGGCACGATGCTTTTTCCCAAATGCCGGTCCAAAAACCAAAGGAAGGCCGAATTCGCCTTGATGTCTGCTTGGGGATGAGGCAACAGTTCCAGAAGCCGCAGATAGCGCGGGGGGTTGAAGAAATGGGTGATGAAAAAACGTTTGCGGAACTTCTCCGGCAGTGCGTTCCCAAGTGTAAATGCCGACAAGCTGCTGGTATTGGAAGAAAAGATGCAGTCGTCCGGCAGAAGCGGAGCAACATTGGCGTAAAGCTCCTGCTTGATTTTCAGATTTTCCGGCGCCGCCTCCAACACCCATTCAACATCTTTCAAGCGCTCGAGATGATGCTCCAAACTGCCGGGGCGGATGTTGTCCAGATGGGAAGGATGAAAGTAAGGGGAGGGTTTTTGGGCTTTAAGTTTTTTTAGCGCCTGTTGGGCGATTCCTTCCGGCTCCTTGGGGTCAGGGCCGGGGATGTCAAGCAACTCGACTTTTACGCCGCTCCCGGCCAAAAGGGCGGCCAGTTGCGAACCCATCACCCCCGCCCCCAATACCGCGGCCAGGCGGAAGGATTTCATGGGGTCACTTTTTCGCCCGGGGCGGCCACGTCCGCCTCAATTTCCAGCGGTTTTTCGCGGTAGGCGGCCTCGATTAGATTTTTATAGCGGGCTTCCACCACGCTGCGGCGGACCTTCAAGGTCGGCGTCAACTGCCCCCCCTCAATGGAGAACGGCTCCGGCACGAGGGCAAAATAGCGCACTTTTTCCCAGCGGGCAAAACCCTGGTTGATTTTCTGGATGCTGCGAATCAAACGGGCCTTGAATTCCGGCGACTGGATGAATTGTTCCAGATCCGTCTGGCCGTTTCCCTTGAATTCGAGATACTGCTTGAGAAAATTCTTGTCCGGCACCAACAAGGCGGCCGGGGCAGACCGGGATTCCCCAACCACCACCGCCTCCTCGATAAAGGGGCTTTGCTTCAGGGCCTGCTCGATTTTGGACGGGTTGACGTAGTCGCCGGTGTTGGTTTTGAAGCTTTCCTTTTTGCGCCCCTTGATGATTAAATACCCTTCTTCATCCAGCGTGGCCAGATCGCCGGTGGAAAGCCAGCCGTCCGGGGATTTTATCTCCGCGGTGGCGGCGGGCTCCTTGTGATACCCCTGCATCACGTTTTCGCCGCGAATCAAAAGCTCCCCGTCGGCGGAGATTTTCACTTCGATTCCTTCCAGCGGTTTGCCGACCGTGCCGATTTTGTTCAGCCCGGGGCAATTGGTGGAAACCGCCGGGGAGGCCTCGGTCAACCCGTACCCCTGAAAGACCCGGATGCCGGCCCCCATAAAGAGCCGGGCCAGCTCGGCATCCAAGGCGGCGCCGCCGGTGAACAGATAGCGCAAGCGGCCGCCAAACGCCTCGTGCCATTTGCGGAAAACCAGACTGCGGGCCAGGCCGAGGCGCATCCGGGAGAGGCGGCTTTGTTCCATTTCCGGTTTCCATTTGCCGGCGACCGACATCGCCTGCTGGAACAGAAAGCGCTTTAAAAACGGGGCGGAATTCCCCTTGGTCACCGTCGCGGCGTACACTCTTTCCAAAAGGCGCGGCACGGTGGTCATAATCGTCGGCCGCACTTCGCGCAAATCGGCCATCAAAGTTTCAATGCCGCCGGCGAAGGAGATGCGGATGCCGCTGGCCAGGTAGTAATAAATCACCAGCCGCTCGAAGGCGTGGGAAAGGGGAAGATAGCTCAAGGCAATATCCTCACCGGGATCGAGGGGCATCCTTTTCCCCACGGCAAAGAGGTTGGAGAGCAGATTGGCGTGGGTCAGTTCCACCCCCTTGGGATTGCCGGTGGTTCCACTGGTGTACACGATGGTGGCCAGATCCTCCGGGGAGAGTGCATCCCGCCTTTCGGCAAACAAAGTGGGATGCCGTTCCGCCAGTTCATCCCCCATTTCCATCAGCGACGGCAGGGCCAAGACCTTCGGCTCGCGGACCACGTTGGAGAAGAAAATCACCACCTCGAGGGTTTTCAAATCGGCCAGGGCGGGGCCGAATTTTCGCCAGAGCTCGGAATTTTCGACAAATATCGCCCGGGCCTGGCAGTGTTCCACGATGTAGCGGGCGATTTCCGGCGTCTGCGTCGGATAGACCGGCACGGTGGCGGCGCCCAGGGATTGAACCGCCAAATCGGCGATGAGCCATTCCGGGCGGCTTCCGGAAAGCAGGGCCACCTTTTCCCCCTTGTAAATTCCCCAGTCGGCCAAGCCGTAGGCGGTACGCCGAACCTGCCCGGCCAGTTCGGTGGTGCTTACCGCCTCCCAGCGCCCCAGGTATTTCCGCGCCAGCTGGCGGGGATGGTAAAAGCGGGTGAATGTTTGGGAAAAAAGGGCGGGGAGACTTTTCGGTCTTTCGCTCATGCCGCCTTTTCCCCTTTCTTGCCGGGAGAAACTTCCCGAAGCGCCCCGGCCTTTAAAAACGGAAATTCGAGATACAGGGGGGGCGGGTGGGGGTTTTCGAGATGGGGCAAGGGCTGGCGGGGGCGGAAGTTTTTCAGTTTGGGGAGGGCGGCCATCATCGCATTATAACCGGCTTCCACGAATTCTTCCACCCGGTCGAAGTCGGTCCAGAAGCCGCCGGGGAGTTCCGGATGCACCACCAAGTCGCAAAGCCGGTGCAGATAACTTCTAAAATAGGCCCGCTCCAGCTCCTGCTGGCGAAGCAAGGCCTGCAGGGCGGTGGTAATCTGCCAGTCCGGCCAAACCGAACCTGAAACGTCAATTGCCAAGGTGTGGGTGATTCCCAGACCGGAGAGGCAGTCAATCGGGATGATGCTGGTGGCTTCCCCATCCACCAGCAAATGCCCGTTTTCCTGAATCGGCGGAAAGTATCCGGCCAGCGAAGTTGACGCCCTTGCCGCTCCCAAAATTGAGCCGGAGCGGAAGCAGACCGTGCGGCAGGATTTCAAGTCCGAGGCGGCGATGCGCACGGGTATCGGCAATTCGGAAAGCTGGCCATCCGCCACAAATTCGGTCAGCACGGCGTCGATTTTTTCGCGCGGAACGATGCTGGCGCGGCGGAGAGCCATGGCGATCAAAACGTTTTCGCGAATGCCGGAGAGAATGGTGTTCCAGAACCCCTGGCCGCGCTGCATATCCTTGTTCACCTTGTCCAGCCCCAAGGCCTTGAAGGAATCGGAGCGGGCAAACCGCTCGAAGAGCTTCTGGCACCAAACGGAGCTTTGCTTGCGGGAAAACTCGGCGGCGACGATGGCGCCTATCGATGTCCCCGCTATGGCGGCTATCGGCACGCCGGCATTTTCCAAAGCGCGCAATACGCCGATATGCGCCAAGCCCCTTGCGCCGCCGCCGCCCAAGAGGAGGGCGAGCCGGATTTCCTGTTTACCGAGCAAGAGTTCCATTTTTCCCATCTCCATAAATTTATAACCCAATATATCAGGCCGGGGGTTCTGATGGATGCCTAAAAAGGGACAGCAAAACCCCCCTTATATGTATCGGAAATTCGGGGATTTAGCGCACTTTTTGACGGGAATTACGGCGGGGCAAAAACGGAGCGGAAATAAGGCGGAGACTGGAGATTAGAGATTGGAGATTGGCAAAAACGGGAGGAAAAAAGTTGTGAATTTGGGGGGATTTTTAAAACACCTCACCCCCTGACCCCCTCTCCGATACGGAGAGGGGGAACAGGGAAAGTCAGGTCATTGCAGGAGAGGGAGGGGCAGGCCGTTGGGGCTGCCCCTACGCCTTTCCTTTTTTTGTTTCTTT
>DATLYY010000040.1 GCA_035574275.1 Verrucomicrobiia bacterium | reverse complement strand
CCCGCCGGTCCAGACCAAAAGACGCTTTTCCGATTCGGGTTGAACGAGGTAGTAACGAAAACGGTTGAAATCCTTATCCTGATAATCGGTTACGACCTGGGTGACCAGCGAGCGCTTGCGGTCCGGGGAGCGAAAAAGCGACCATTCCAAATCAATCTCCTCCCGGTTCAAGGCCAAAAGGGAAAGGGAAAAGTATCGTCCCGCGCGGCGCACGGGCGCCAAGGAGACCGCATCCAGATAAAAAATTGAATCCACCAAGGTGTAGTAAACGACGTAATTCCGGTCGTAAAAGCCGAGCAGATGGGCGTTGCCGCTGGTCGTCAGCCGGACCTCCTCCCCGTTGGCCAACTCAAACCGGTACAGGTCAATTTTATTCTGCGGGGCGCGCGCCGCTCGCTTCAAAACGGAATCAGGATAATACGTTCGCAACCGCGGATGGTAGGGGAGGTAGCTGTTGGTATCCAAAACGGCTTTCTCGTACACCAAAAATCGCTCGTCGTCGGACAGAATCGGAAATTTTCCGGGATTATAGACAAGCGGGGAAAACGCCCGCCGCCTCCCGCTTGAATCGACCCGCCGGAACTGCAAAAGCGAGTCGCCGGCCGACCGGGCAAAATAGTAAATCCGTTCCCCGCCCCCCTGAAACTCGGGCCGCCGGGCATCCAATTCCTCCTCCGTCGAAACCTTTTGAAAACCGTAGTAATCAAAAAGAAGCTGCGGCTCGTACCGGCAACTTCCGAGAAACAACCCTCCGAGCACAATAAATGAAAACCGTTTCAATTTCTACTGCGGCGCTCCGCGCAGCACCCAGGCGTTGATGGTGTCCCGCATACCTTGCGGCAGTCCACCCGTTGGCGGCATCGTTCCGGCGGTTACCCGGATGCGAATGCGCTCCCGGAATTGAAAAATGGTGGTGTAGTTGTCCCAGCAGTACGGCGGGCACATCGCCGGGTTGGGCGGGGAGCTGTTTGGGAAATGGCAGGGGGTGCACCGGGTGTCAAAAATCGCCTTGGTGTGATTGGAATAAGTAAGCAAAGCGGTGTCCATTTTTATTCTTGCGGAGAGCGTATCGGCCAATGCCCGGCTTGCCGCCACAAAGGTGACGGAGGTGTCGAAGAAAACGTCGGCTTGCAAAACTCTTGTCTGCCAGAAAAAGCCCCCCCTTCCATTTCCGCTGTCCAGGAAGGCGGCCCCGGAAGGAAGATTGAGGGCAGACAGGGAAATCGCGTCACCATCCGGGTCGGCAGCGGCTACGGCGAAACTTACAATCTGCCCTTCCGTAACGCGCTGGTCGGGAAGCGAAGAAATCGAGGGTGCCCGGTCGAAGTCCAAGACCACCAGCCGGGCATTTTTGGTGTCCGTAAACTGGCGGTCGGTTACGGAAAAGACCGGCTGGTGTTCACCAGCTTGGTCAAACGTAGGGCTCCAGAAAAAACCTCCCCTCCCGTTCAAGCTATCTATAAAAAAAGCCCCGCCGGGAAGGGCGTTGGCGGAAAGAAAGATGGAGTCCCCGTCCGGGTCGATCCCCCGGATGCTAAAGGCGGAAGCACTCCCTTCGAGAAAAAACTGGCTGTCAATCGGCAAAAGAAACGGGGGGCGGTTGACATTTCCAACAAAGACCATCACCCGTTCCGTATCGGCCAGCGCGCCATCGGATGCGATAAAGCCAAGCGGATAAGTCCCCTCCTGCGAAAAGGTGGGAGTCCAGGAGAAACTTCCGCGGCCGTTGGCGCTGTCCACAAACACCGCATTCTTCGGCAATCCGAACGCAGAGAAAACGGGAATTGCTCCCTCCGGGTCAAGGGCCGCAAGTCCAAAAGCAATAGTTTGGTTTTCGTTTAGAGCGGGACTTGCTGGAGGATTCGGCACGAGTGAAAGCTGGGGAGGCAGGTTGGGATTCTGAGCGGCCGGTTTCTTTTTACTGCAGGCGGCAATCAAGAAAAAGAGAAATCCGGTTAAAAACAAAACCGCGCACATTCCCTTATAGAGGGCGGTTTTAACTTGCTCCCTCTTCGAGCTTCTCTTTAGCAAACTCATAATCCTCGTTGGAAATCATTCCATACTTTAACATACGCTGCAAAATCAGATTTCTTTTGCGCTTCAGATAGGCAGAATCGGAAAACGGGGAGAATTTTTTGGGGTTGGGCAGAATGGTTGCCAGCCGCACGGCCTCCTCCGGCCAGAGCTCCCAGGCCGGCTTTTGAAAATAAGTCCAGCTGGCGGCCTGAATGCCGAAAATCCCCTCCCCCCATTCGGCCCAGTTTACGTAAAGCTCGAGAATCCTCATTTTGGAGAGTTCGCGCTCCAGCTTGCGGGCGATGAAAAACTCGCGCAGTTTGCGCAGAGGGGTCTTTTCGCCGGACAGAAAAAGGTTGCGGGCCAGCTGCTGGGTGATGGTGGAGGCGCCCCGGGAAAATCTGCCTTTCTTTAAGTCCGTGCGGATGGCCCGCTTGATCTCCTGCCAGTCGTACCCGGAATGCTCCCAGAAGTTGGCGTCCTCCGCCACCAGAACGGCGCCGACGAGGTACGGGGAAACATCCTTGAAGTCAATCCACTCCTGATGTACATGCGAGGGTGACTTTGCGCCGTTCTGCTTTTTCTTCCAGATTTCCGCAAAGGCGGTGGTTTTTGGGTTCTCGCGAGCCAAGTAGCCCACTTCCGGCAGGCCGGTGGCGGCGTAAACCACGAACCCGGCAGTGAATAATAAGAAAAACGCAAGCCCCCATAAAACGTATTTCAAACTACCCCTCCCCCGGCAAAACCCCCCAGTGGAGTTTGCTGCGCAGAACCTCGTAAAACGATTGCCGGTTGAAGCGCACGAGGCGGATGGCATGAGGCGCCCGGCGCACCTCCAGCCGGTCGGCGGAGGTGATTTTTTGCGAAAGCTGCCCGTCCACGGTGACCAGGGCCTCCTTTTCGGGCTGGGAGAGTTTCACTTCGAGCACGTCGCCCGGCTCGAAAACCAGCGGGCGGGAAGCCAGGCTGTGAGGGGAAATCGGGACGGCTATGGTCAAAGCCATTTTGGGATTGATAATCGGCCCGCCAAGCGAAAGGGAGTAGGCGGTGGATCCGGTCGGCGTTGAGATTACCAGTCCATCGGAGGCGTAGGAGCAGATGTACTCCCCGTTGGCCGATAACGTGAGCCGCAAAAGCCGGCGAACCTCCCCCTTTTCCACCACGACATCGTTCAGGGCGAAAAACCTTTGGCCGGTGGTTTTCACCTCCGCCTGAAGCACCATGCGGTCTTCAAGCTGATACCGGCCTTTTTTCAAGGAATCCAGGGCAGCGGTCACATTCCGATTAGAAAGCTCCGCCAGAAAACCCAGCCCGCCGGTGTTGATACCCAGAATCGGCTTTTGGGAGTTTCCAACCGCGCGGGCGGTGCGCAAGATCGTCCCGTCCCCCCCCAGGGCCAAAACGAAATCGGCGCGGAAGGCCAGTTCGGCTTCGGCGACGGCCGTGCCGCCGGAAGCGGGAAGCGCACCGTCGGAAAAAATGAAGGTCTCCACCCCGGATTTTTCAGCCCAATCCAAAATTTCGGAAAGGACCGCCCCGGCTCCGGGGCGACCGGCGTTGACCAAAAGACCCAATTTCATTCGGAAGCGACCCGGCTTTTCTTCTTCGCCAGGTTCAGATTCATCGCGGCAAGCTCGGCTTTAATCCCTTCTTCCGTCAAACCGACTTCCTCCAGCAATATCTTGCGCGCCCCTTGATGGATAAACCGGTCGGGGATTCCCAACCTCCGGAAAGAGATGCCGGAGAGCTTGCGGGCCTCCATATATTCCATCACGGCGGAGCCGAGGCCGCCCGCCAAAGCCCCTTCCTCGATGGTTAGAACGACCCGGTGGTCGGTGAACAGCAGATCCAGAAGCCGTCCGTCCAGCGGTTTGACGAAGCGGGCGTTTACCAGCGTGAGGTGGTACCCTTCTTCCCGCATTTGACGTACAACATTTTGCGCCGGATGGACCATCGTGCCGCAGGCGATGACCAAAACACCCTCCCCTTTTTCCAGCACTTCCCAGGATCCGATTTCAATCTCCTTGAATTCTCCCGTCAGCTTGTCCGGGATACTGGCGCGCGGATAGCGAATGGAGAACGGGCCGTTTTTGTAATTGACGGCGGTGTAAAGCAGATTCGCCAGTTCTTCTCCATCCTTCGGCACGGAGACCACAATGTTTGGCAAACAGCGCAGGTACGGAATATCGAAAATGCCGTGGTGGGTGGGGCCGTCCTCGCCGACCAGCCCGGCCCGGTCAATGCCGAACACCACCGGCAGTTTTTGCAGGGCGATGTCGTGAATCACCTGGTCGTAGGCCCTTTGCAGAAAGGTGGAATAGATGGCATACACCGGCTTTTTTCCCGCCGCCGCCAGCCCCGCGGCAAACGTCCCGCCGTGTCCCTCGGCAATGCCGACGTCGAAAAACCGGTCCGGATATTTTCTGGCAAATTCCGAAAGGCCGGTCCCCTGGCACATTGCCGCGGTAACGGCAACCACGTCAGGGTCGGCTTCCGCCAATTTTACCATTGTTTCGCCAAACGCCTGCATATAGGACGTGCCGGAGGATGGTGCCAGCGTGGCGCCGGTCACCTTGTCAAAGGCGGAGACGCCGTGAAAGCGGGCGGCGTCCTGTTCGGCGGGCGGAAACCCCTTCCCTTTGGTGGTCAATACGTGCAGCAAAATCGGGCCGGGAAGCCCCTTTATTTGCTTCAACGTTTTTATCAGCTTGGGCAAATCATGTCCGTCCATCGGGCCGAAGTAGCGGAAACCGAGTTTTTCGAAAATTATGCCCGGCAGGAAAAATCCCTTGATGTTTTCATCCATATAGGAAACCAAGGAGCGCAGCTTCAGCCCGCTTTTGGTCTTCCCCACCAGCTCCCAGATGTCGGCTTTGATTTTGTTGTAGGTTTCGTCCGTCAGAACGCCGGTCAAATATTGTGCAATGGCACCCACGTTTTTGGAAATCGACATCGAATTGTCGTTCAAAATGGCCAAAAAATCCTTGCCGGAAGCGCCGGCGTTGTTCAGCCCTTCGTACGCCAGCCCGCCGGTCAGGGCGCCGTCGCCAAAAACGGCGATGACTTTGTATTTTTCCTGCGACAAATCCCGCGCGCAAGCCATCCCAAAAGCCGCCGAGATTGCGGTGGAGGCGTGCCCGGCCCCAAAAACATCGTATTCGCTTTCCTCAATTTTGGTGAAGCCGGACAGCCCTTCATACTGACGAAGGGTATGGAAGCGCCCCCGGCGACCGGTGATGAGCTTGTGCGCGTAGGTCTGGTTGCCTACATCCCAGACAATTTTATCCTGCGGAGTGTTAAAAACGTAATGCAGAGCCAGGGTGAGTTCCACGGCCCCCATATTGGTGGCCAAATGCCCGCCGGTTTGGGAAACGGTTTTAAGAATCTCGGAACGGAGCTCTTCCGACAATGGAGCCAAGTCGGCCTGCTTCAGCTTCCGCAAATCGGCAGGGGAGTTAATTTTCTCTAAAATCATACCCGTTCAACAATATAATCTGCGACCCGCGGAAGATACGGATAATTTCCGTCCAAAAAGGCAATTTCCTCCTTGGCTTCCGCCGTGAGCCGGCGTGCAATCGTTTTTGATTGCTCCACCCCGACCACGGAAGGATAGGTGGCCTTTTCCTTGCGCCGGTCCCCGCCGGTCAGTTTTCCCAACGCCAAATCGTTGCCGGTTGCCTCCAGAACGTCATCCACGATCTGAAACGCCAGCCCCAGTTTCTGCCCAAAGCGAAAATAGGCATCAACCTCGGTTTCCGGCGCGCGGGCGACCAAGGCGCCGATTTTTAGCGAGGCGGCAATCAAAGCCGCCGTTTTCATTTTGTGGATTTCCTCCACTTCCGCAAGCGTCACTTTCTTCCCTTCCGATTTCAAATCAGCCACTTGTCCCCCCAGCATTCCTTTCGGGCCCAAAGCCTGTGTGAAAGTGGTCAAAACGGCCGGGCCGGAGGAGGCCAAAAGCTCAAAGGCCAGAGCGGAAAGGGCATCCCCGGCCAGAACGGCGACCCCCTCGCCAAAAAGCTTGTGGAGGGTCGGCTTGCCGCGCCGCAAATCGTCGTCATCCATGCAGGGCAAATCATCGTGCACCAAGGAAAAGGTGTGCACCAGCTCCATCGCGCAGGCGGGGGCGAAAATTTCATCCCCTTTTCCCCCCGACGCTTCGAAGGACAAAACCGCTAAAATCGGGCGGATTCGCTTTCCCCCGGCGAAAACCGAATAGCGCATCGCTTTGTGCAGAACCGTCGGCGGCTCGTTCTCGGGCGGGAGAAAACGATCCAGCCAACGATCCACCAGTTCCCGCTTTTCCTCAAGAAAAGTTTTTAAATCGACAGCAACTCCGGCAGCGGCTGGGTTCATTCTTCCCGAACCTCAACCTCGCCGCCCTTGTTGCGGACGAGAATTTTCAGCTTTTTCTGGGCTTCGTCCAGTTTTTTCTGGCACCAGCCGGAAAGCTGCATCCCCTCCTGATAAACGAGCAGCGACTCTTCCAGCCCCGTCTCGCCGGACTCCAGCCGGGCGGCGATTTCCTCCAGCCGGGTCAAGGCCGCTTCAAACGATTTTGGTTCCTTGAACGGCGGGGCCTCGGCGGCCATCCTTCCCTTTTTCACAATCCCTCCGCAGAAGTTTTAATCACTTCCGCCTCCGCTTTCCCCTTGGAAAAAATCAAATCCACACTTTCGTCAACCTTAACATCTTTATACTCCCGAACCACCTTGCCGTCCGTCTGCCGCCGGACAATGGAATAGCCACGCGCCAGAACGGATTGGGGAGAAAGGGTCGCCAGCCGGTCGACGGTCGATTTGAGCTCAAGATGAATTTTCCCTAGCCGGTTTTCCAGAGCAAGCTGTGAGCGCCTGATCAATTCATCCAAAAACTGTGATTTTTGGTTGACCAAATCAACCGGTCTGCGCAGGCCGTAGCTTCCCAAAACGGCATCCAATCGAGCTTGTGATTGAGTAAGCTGATGAGCAAAAAGACCGGCTATCCGCTCTTTCAACCCTTTTAGCACCCCTTCAAGTTCTGCTTTATCCGGCACCACCATTTCTGCTGCGGCGGAAGGGGTTGGCGCCCGCATATCCGACACAAAATCAGCTATGGTAATATCTATTTCATGACCTACGGCCGAAACGACAGGAATCAGGGAGGCGTAAATCGCCCGGGCCACTTCCTCTTCATTGAAGGCCCACAAATCCTCCAAGGAACCGCCGCCACGGCCAAGTATGATTACGTCCACACCACCCCATTCGTTGAAAGCACGGATGCCGTCGGCAATTTCCTCTTTGGCCCCCTCCCCCTGTACACGGGCCGGGTAAAGATATAATTCGGCCGGAGGATAGCGGCGGCGAAATACCTTCAGCATATCCTGAATGGCCGCGCCGGCGGGAGAGGTGACAATGCCTATGCTTTGGGGAAACTCCGGAATCGGTTTTTTATGCGCCTCGTCAAAAAGCCCTTCTTTAAAGAGCCGCTCTTTAAGCTTTTGGAAAGCGATCTCCAGTTCCCCCCTTCCAATGGGGAGAAGTTTCAACACGTTGAGCTGGTACTGCCCCTGCTTTTCATAAACCGTCAAATTGCCGAAGGCGTGGACTTTTATGCCGTCCTCCGGCTCAAAGGAGAGATACTGTCCCGCCGAACGCCAGATGGTGCAGCGCAGCAGGGCTTCCTCGTCCTTCAGCGAAAAATAGCGGTGGCCGGAGGGATAAAGCTTGAAGTTGGACATTTCCCCCTCCACCCAGACAGCCGGGAAGGCCTCTTCCAGATTTTCCTTGACCGAGCGGGTCAGCTCGCCTACCGTCCAGACCTTTTCGATAGCTCCTCCGAACGGTAAAAATAACTTAAAAGACGCTTAAAAGACAAGCGAAATGCGGTGAATTCTTCGCCTGCCGAACAACTGGTATATATATTGCCGGGATGAAAAAGATTGACCCGGCGGAACTGGAAGCGGTCAACGGGATAGTTGCCTTTCTCTGGCAGCCGGAAAGGGAATTGCTGTACCGAGACCGGTTTTATTATAAAATCAATCCCTTTACGGACCGGTCGGGACGGCTGGAGGAGACCAACCGGCAGTTGGAACCGCTGGGCTGGGAGGCCAAGTTTGCGGGGCGGGTTTCCGCACCGATTTTGGAGGTAAAGCCCAAGGTAAAGACGGCCTTTCCTTGGCTGGCGGCCGGCCTTTTTGTTGCAACCATTCTTTCGGTCGTCTTCTTTCCACCCTACTTGCAGTTCTCGGGAGCGCCAAAGGGAACTGACTTTTGGCGGTTGGTATCGGAAAACCTCCCTTTTGCCTTCGGCCTTTTAGGGATTTTAACCTGCCACGAGGCGGGGCATTTTTTCGCCGCCAAACGGCTTGGCGTTGAGGTTTCTTTCCCCTATTTCATCCCCGGCCCCACTCTTTTTGGCACCTTTGGGGCGGTCATCCGGGCCAATGCCCCGTTTTTTAACCGCAGAGAATTGATGGAAATCGCCGCCGCCGGGCCGATTGCCGGACTCGCGGTCGCCATTCCGGCATTGATTTATGGTCTCATAAATTCGCAAGTGGTGCCGGAGACCACCGGCGGGTTGGTTCTTGGGGACTCGCTTCTTTCCAAATGGCTTTCCGATTTAATCTGGGGGAAACTGCCGGAAGGGCATACGATTCTAATCTCACCGCTCGGCTTTGCCGGCTGGGCCGGGCTTTTGGTGACGATGCTGAACCTCTTACCCATCGGCTCCCTGGACGGCGGTCATATCGCCTATGCCCTGTTTGGCCGCAAGCAAAAAATCGTGGCCCGAGTCTTCTGGCTTTCCCTTTTTCCGCTCGGCTTTTGGTTTAACGGTTGGTGGATGTGGGCCCTTTTGGCCGTTTTCTTCCGGCTGGAACATCCGCCGACACTGGACGACAGCTACGAGTTGACGACCGGCCATCAAGTACTGGGCTGGCTCTCCCTGCTGATTTTTGTTTTGATTTTTATTCCCGTGCCGCTGGCCTGATTACTTGCGCGCGGAGGGGGCCTCGGCCGGCAAATCGAGATATTTCCCGGTGGCCAGAAATTCCAAATCCAGCACGTGGTTTTCCCAGACGGCGACAAAGGCATTCACCACGGAAGGGTCGAACTGCCGGCCGGAAAACTTCACCAGCTCGTCCAGCGCCTTCTCGAAGGGGGCTCCTTTGCGGTAGGGACGGTCGGAGATGATGGCATCGAAAGTGTCCGCCACGGCCAGAAGCCGCCCCTCGAACGGAATCTCCTCCCCCTTCAATCCGTAGGGATAGCCGCTGCCGTCGTACTGCTCGTGGTGGTACAAAACGTACGGCAGGGCCGGGCGCAGAAACTCAATTCCCTCCAGCATTTTTTTGCCGGTTTCGGGATGCTTTTTCATGATGGCAAATTCTTCCTTGGTCAAGGGCCCGGGCTTGTTCAAAACGTGGTCGGGAACCGAAATTTTTCCCACGTCGTGCAGAATCCCCCCCATCCGGACTTCCTTCAGTTTTTCCCCGGAAAAACCCAACTGCACGGCCAGCATTTCCGTGAGATACCGGACTCGATCCGTGTGGCGGCGGGTATAGCGATCGCGCGCCTCGATCGAGTTGGCCAGGACGTTTATGGTATCAAAGTAGGCGCTTTCCAGTTCCTCGTACAGCCGGGCCGAGTCAATGGCCGTGGCGGCTTTGCTCGCAACTATTCCAAGCGAAAAAAGCTCCCCCTGCGAGAAATAGTTGACGGTTTCGGTCCGCACCACGTTCAAAACGCCGATTACCTGGCCTTTGGCCAAAAGCGGATAGGAAACCATGGAGCGAATACGGGGGCGGGGGGAGCCGTCCACGGTGGGCGAGCTTTTGTTCACCACCTTCGGCTTGGCGGATTCCACCACGGAGCGGCAGGCCGGGTCGTTCCCCAAAACAAAGTAGCTTCCCTCAATATCCCGGGTTTTGCCGCGAAACTGGGAAAGCTTCAGTTCGCGCGTGGCGGGATCCAGCAGCAGAATGGAGGCGGTATCCGCCTTGAATTCTTTCAAGACAAAATCGAGAATCAAACCCAAAACTTCGTCCACCCGAACGGAGCCGACCATCGCCTCCGAAATCTGGTAGAGCGCAAGCTGCTCTTTCAAATGGATGTTCTCCCGCTGCAATTTCTGCTTCTCCATCCCCCGTTCGATGGCGGCTTTCAAATCGTCCCGACGGAACGGCTTGACCAGATAGTCATAGGCCCCCTCCTTTAAAACCGCCACCGCCCCTTCCACCGAGGGCTGGGCGGTCATGAAAATGATTACGATGTCCGGATTGGCGGCCTTGGCCTCGTGCAGGATGTCCAGCCCGGAATAGGATCCCAAGAACAGGTCGGAGAGGAGAATATCGATTTGTTCGGAGGACAGGATTTCGAACGCCTCCGGCGCCGTGCGGGCGGAAAGCACGCGAAAGGGCCCGAGCGAGGAAAGCATTTCCACCACCAGTTCCAGAACGCGCGGCTCGTCATCCACCGCCAGAATGGTTGCCCGTATGGCCGCCCGAGTGCGCTTTTCCCCCATCGTAAGGAATATCGGCAGAAAGGGATTGGGGCTTGAATTTTGGGGAAATACCCCTAAAAAACAAAAGGCGGGGGAAAGGAAATGCGTCTAATGCCGCAATTAACCGAAATGCTCCTTGTCTTCGAGGTACTCGGCGTAGCGGAACAGTTTTTCGGCGGATTTCAAAAAAACCTTTTCGCCGGACTTTCCCACGATTTCCAGCCGCTCCAGCTCGGTTAAAAAATCGGCAATCCGGTCGGACGGCAGACCCGTGACGGAATGGAGAATTTCCATCACCTCCCCCACGCCGGCGGGGGACTGCCCGTTGCCGCCGCTTTGCAAAGCGAGCCACAAAGCGGCGGAAAGCCGGGCCCCCTCCGAGCGGCCGGAAAGAAAGAAGGCCTTGTCCAGCCGGCGGCTTTTGCGGGCCAGATACTCGCAGAGTTCATACAGAAACCTGGGGTTGGACAAAAGATAGGATTCCGCCAAATGCCGGGGAAGTTCCAGAACGACGGAATCCAAAACGGCGGCGGCCTCCTCCTCCCTTGGCGCGCCGAGCAGAAACTCCTCCAGCCCGAAGAAACTCCCCTCGGTTATAATTTTTTGGAGGGAGCGCTTGTCGCCGCGAACTTTGGAAAGGGTGACTTTTCCTTTTTCGAGCAGGTAAAGGGAATCGGGACTATCCCCCTGACGGTATATGAGGGAGGCGGCGGAGTACGGCCTTTCGTAGTCCGAAAGCTTCACACGGCAAAGGACGGCGAAAGTTCAGCGGCTGAAACCTGCACTTCTTTTTTCTTCAAGTGGGCGGCCTGCTCGCCGGCATGGTAGGAGCTGCGCACCAAAGGGCCGGAGAAAACGTGCTGAAAACCCATTTTCTCTCCCGCCACCCGAAGTTCCTCAAATTCATCCGGATGATAGTATTTTTCCACCGGCAGATGCCAGCCGCCGGGAGAAAGATACTGGCCGATGGTCAAAATGTCAGTGCCGCAGGCGCGGATATCCTGCATCGTTTGCAAAAGCTCTTCGGTGGTCTCGCCGCAGCCAACCATTATGCCGGATTTCGTGGGAATTTCGGGATAATACTGCTTGGAGCGGGTCAAAAGCTCGAGCGTGCGTTGGTATTCCGCGCCGAGACGGACTTTGCGGTAGAGCCGCGGCACGGTTTCGGTGTTGTGGTTCAAAACGTCCGGGCGGGCTTCAAGTACTACTTTAAGAGCTTCCCAACTGCCGCGGAAGTCCGGAATCAGCACCTCCACCTGACAACCGGGGATGGCTTCTCGCATCGCCTTTATGGCCTCGGCAAAGATGAAAGCTCCGCCATCCTGCAAATCGTCCCGGGTGACGGAAGTAACCACGATGTATTTGAGCCCCAAGCGGCGGGAGGCCTCCGCCACGCGGCGCGGTTCTTCCAAATCGACGATGCCGTTCGGTTTGCCCCGCTTGATGTCGCAGAAGGTGCAGCCACGGGTGCAAAGCTGGCCTAAGAGTAAAAAGGTGGCGGTGTGGCGCTCGTAGCAGTCGCCGATGTTCGGGCAGTTTGCTTCCTGACAGACCGTGTTCAACCCCAAATCGGCAAGCCAGGTTTTGGTCTGCCGGTAATTGCCGCCCAAGGGCAGCTTGACTTTCAGCCAGTCCGGCTTGCGTTGGGGAACTTTGGTTTCAGCCGGCGGTTCGACGGTAATCGCGCCCATTGCAACTCAATTTACGCTTTTTTGAAATCTATTCAAGTCGCAGGTTGAAATCTGCGCCGGATGATGCGAGAATAAGGGCGAAGTATGCCTCGCCCCTACTGTTTTAGGTTCGGGTGGTCGCCGGCTCGACCTTTAAAGCGTCGATGTACTTCTGGGCGGCCACGGCGGCGGTGGTGGCGTCCCCCACGGCGTTGGTGACCTGTTTGGTAAGCTGGGAGCGGACGTCGCCGATGGCGTACAGCCCCGGAACGCCGGTTTCCATCCGGTCGTTGGTGATGATGTAGCCCAGATTGTCTTTTTGAATCGGGTCTTTGATGATGTGCGAGTTCGGGACGAAGCCGATAAAGATGAAAACGGCGCCGACCGGCAGGGTTTTTGAGTCACCGGTTTTGACGTTCTTCAATTTGACGCCGGAAACCTTGGTGCCGTTGCCGACGATTTCCTCCGCCACGGTGTTCCAGATAACCTCAATCTTCGGATTGGCGAAGGCCCGATCCTGAATGATTTTCTGGGCGCGAAAGGAATCCCGCCGGTGGATGAGATACACCTTGCAGCCGAATTTGGTCAAAAAGGTTCCCTCCTCGACCGCCGCATCCCCCCCGCCGATAACGGCTATGACCTCCCCTTTGAAGAACGCCCCGTCGCAAAGGGCGCAGTAACTCACTCCTTTGCCGGCGTATTCCAATTCTCCGGGAATATTTAATTTAGTTGGGGAGCCGCCGGTGGCGATAATCACGGCCTTGGCGCGGTAAGTATTGTCGTCCGTTTTGACGACTTTTTCGTTCCCCTCGGAATAAACTTCCGTCACGTTTTCCGTGCGGATTTCGAGACCGAATTTGCGGGCGTGGTCTTCCATTTTCTTGGCCAGTTCCGGCCCGCCAATCAACTCAAAGCCGGGATAATCCTCCACCCAGGCGGTGTTGACAATTTCACCGCCGGGAATCAATTTTTCCAGCAGAACAGTTTTTAAATTGGCGCGGGCCGAATACATCCCGGCGCAAAGCCCGCCCGGCCCGCCCCCCACGATAATAACGTCAAAGCTTTCGGTCATTTTCTCCCTTTCATCCGCATGTCATACCTATAACCCGCGCCCGTTGCCGCCGGTTCCGAAACTCACGAATACTCCTTTATCGCCTCGGCCCAGGGTTTGAAGGTAACGCCAAAAGTTTTGGAGGCAACCGCCGGGTCGCAGGTGCGGAAGGCCAGAAGCATTTTTATCTGGTCGGGCGTGACCGGCGGGTTGGGCAAAACCTTTTCCATAATGGCCGACAGGAGACGCATTACGGACAAAGGAACGTGAATCTTCGGCTTTTTGATTCCCTTCCAGCCGGCCAAGAAATCAAGAATCTCGTTCATTGTCATAACATCCGGCCCGCCCAAACAATAGGTCTGGCCGAAGGTTTCCGGCATCTTTAACGCTTTTGCCACGCATTCGGCCACGTCCTCGATGTAGACCATTTGCAACTTGTAGCCCCCCTTCCCTATCACCGGAATGAAGGGGCCTCTTTTCATCAGGGCAAGCATTTCGGTCGAAAAACCGTCTCCCCGTCCGATAATCATTGCCGGGCGGAAAACCGTCCAGTCCAAACCGGACGCAATCAAGGCCTTTTCCCCGGCCTCCTTGGTGCGGAAGTAGGCGGTGTCGATGCCGGTGCCGGTTCCCAAGGCGGAAATATGGATGATACGTTTGATTCCGTTCTCCTTGGCGGCGGCGATAAGGTTTTCCACCCCTTGCCGATGGATGCCGTCAAAGGTTTTCCCTTTCACTTCCTTGATGATGCCGACGGCATTGACGATGGCTTCCGTTCCTTGGACGGTCGTGCGAAGAGAATTTAAATCGAGGATACTCCCTTCTCTTTTCTCCACCGCCGCCCCTTTCAGAACGTCATCTGAACGCCTATGGGCCAGGGCAATTACAGAATGGCCGTGGGCCGCAAGTTTTTTGGAAATATGGCTGCCCACGAAGCCGGTGGCGCCGGCGACGAAGACCTTCATCAAAAATCGATACCCCTCTGGGCAAGTATGCCTTTGCGGTAGGGGTGTTTGATTTCCTTCATTTCGGTGACCATATCGGCCGCTTCGATAAGCTCCGGCGGGGCGTTCCGGCCGGTCAAAACCAAGTGCATTTCGGGCGGCTTGGATTTAATCAAATCGAGAACATCTTCCACTTTCAAAAGCCGCAGACCCAAGGCCACGTTGATTTCGTCCAAAATGATAATCCGGTGTTCGTTTTTCAAAATCCATTCTTTGGCTTCCGCCAGCGCCTCTTGGGCCTTTTTGACGTGCTCCTCAAAGGGGAGCTTGTCATCGATGATGCCGACGAAACCCTTCCCCAACTGTTTCATTTCCACATAGGGGGCCAGCATTTTGACGCCGTTCATTTCGCCGTATTTCCAGCTTCCCTTGACGAACTGCAGGATGAGAACCTTCATCTTGTACCCCGCCGCCCGGATGGCAATTCCCAATGCCGCCGTGGTCTTCCCCTTCCCATCGCCGGTGTGAATAACCACGAGGCCGTGTTTTTTTTCTTTTTCTTCTGACATTGGGGGAAAAGTAACGATAATGGGGGTTGAAAAAAAGGAGAATTTCGCCGATTATCATATCGGGAGACCTCTTGAATTGTATATAAACTACAAACCAACTACTGGTAGATGAATTATGGCGGAAACGAAGGGTAAAAACTTTCAGTTGGGAGCCACTTTGGTTGGCTTGCTCCCTGTTTTCCTCTGTTTAATTGATCTGCGAGAGTCGGTTTTTGCAATTCAAAGTGATATGCCTCCATTTCTGTTTATTCTTCTATTCTGCACTTTGGGCATCCTCGCCCTTCCATTCATTTTAATTGTGGCTTGGCGGCTCCGCATTCCGTGGAAAATAGTTTTCAGAGGTTTGTTAACTACTGTAGTTTTGACCCTCTTAGCGCTTGCAACCATGATTTACCTTAATTCGTCCCTTCGCGACCGGGCTTTTAAACGTGCGGCAGATCATGCCGAAATAGTGGTTGATGCAATTAAACGTTTTGAACGCTATGAAGGGCATCCACCCGACTCACTTAAAGATTTGGTGCCTAAATACCTTGCTGCGATTCCAAAAACCAGCCTCCAATCGTACCCCGAATTCGAGTATGAACGGTTTCAGGATTCCGGGGGATCACTTATCTGGTGGGACTTAGGGTCGAGACGGGGTGCGCCAATGCAAGGTCTCTGGGTTTATCCAGATGGTGACCCCGACCATGCAATATTAGCCTTCCAATTGGATGGAAAGGGAATAGTTGTAGATTCTCGCATGGATCGATTGCCCGATACTATTAGGGGGCAAGCTTTGCCCTTTAGTAAGGAAACTTGGTTAGCGAAACAAGACCAGCGTTTATTTATGGTTGGAAATCTCATCGACAAACATGGCTTCGTAGATTTGCATCGTTCCAAGGTCGAATCGTTACTCGGGCCTCCAAATGGAAGTAGAATTCTCAGAGACTCACCGTGGGAGCTACGCATACAATGCTCTTTGGGAATAATGAACTGGGATGTTTTCTTTTATTGGCCTACTGAACACTATCCAGAAGAGATCTATGGTGGCTGGGTGGAAAAAATTGGAAAATGGGCATATGTGCACGAATAATTGCGCGTCTTCAAACGGTAATTAGATTAAACCGACAAAATTACTTCGGCGACCAGGCGGGGTGGAAATCGGAGCCGGTTTGGGTGAGCTGCAAGACCCGCTTGCCGTCGGAACTGACGATGTAGATGCCGCCCGTGGTGGAGGAGAAGCAGAGCCATTTGCCGTCCGGCGACCAGCCGGGGGCGGTGGTGTTGATGACGCGGTCGGGGCGGGAGCTTAAAAGCAATCGTTCGGAAGCGCCATCTGCTGACATTACGTAAATATTCGGGTTGCCGCTTTTCGTGGATACGTAAGCCAGTTCTTTACCGTCCGGCGACCAACTGGCGGCGTAGCCCTTGGGGCGCTTGCCGGCGGACTCCACCAGCTCCCTGAACCCGAGTTTTATTTCCCCGGCGGGAATGATGACCAAACCAACCACTTCCGGCACTCCCTGCACGTTGGTTACCGCCAGGGTAAAAGCCAGCCGTTTACCATCCGGGGAAACCGCGGGTTGCAGCGCTTGGGCCTGGACTTTGCCCGAGGCCGGCAGTATGTAGGTATTGGTGGTGAAGGTATCCGTGCCAAAATTGAAGCGGAAAAGCTGGAAATTCGGCGTCGTCGGGTCAAAGAGATTGTTGAACTTGTTGGCCGAGAGGTCGGTGGAAGCCCAAACGGACTTGCCGTCCTTGGACCAGTCCGGGTAGCTCGTGCCGAAGTTGTCCGTCAATTGGGTGTACCAGTGGTTGGAGTCGATGTGGGTGGTGAAGATGTCGGAAATCGGCACCCGCATTTCCCCGCCCAGGGGATACTCGATTTGCGCCTTGCCGCGGGCGGCGAACGCCAGCCGCTCGCCGTCCGGCGCCCAGGAGATTTTGCCGTAGCCGTCCTGAATCACCAGATTGCGGCGGGTCTGGTTGGCGCCGTTGGCGTCCATATAATAGAGCTGCCCGCCCC
>DATLYY010000039.1 GCA_035574275.1 Verrucomicrobiia bacterium | reverse complement strand
TTGGGGTGCGCGCTTCTGCACGACCCGCCGATCGTCTTTTTGGACGAACCGACCGCCGGGGTGGACCCGATTTCCCGGCGGAATTTTTGGGAGCTCATCGCCAAAATGGCCCAGGAAGGGAAAACGATTTTCGTCACCACGCACTATATGGATGAAGCGGAGCATTGCGACCGGCTGGCGTTGATTAACAACGGAAAAATCGTCGCCTCCGGCACCCCCGCGCAGTTAAAAGAGCAGGAGACCGGTGTGCTTTTGGAGGTGGCCACTTCCCAGCCGATACGGGCCTTTGCCGCCCTCCGGCGGGAGCTGCCGGAGAGTGCTCCGGCCCTTTTCGGTTTGAATTTGCATCTTTCCGTTTCTGACCGGGCGGCCGCCGAGCGAAAACTGGCGGAAATTTTCAAAAAAGAAAAGATCGAGATGGAAGCCGTGACCTCCATTGCCGCCTCGCTGGAGGACGTTTTCTGCCGGGTGATGGGAGCGGAAGGGACGGAGGCATGAATCTTCCGCGGATTTCAGCGCTCGTTAGAAAGGAATTCATCACCATCCGGCGGGATTTCTCGTTTATCTTAAACATTTTTGTCCTGCCCCTGATGATGCTAATCATCTACGGTTATGGAATTCGCTTCGACATCCAATACCTGCCGACGGTGGTGTGGGACTTGAGCCGGACGCCTGAAAGCCGGGATTTGACGGCTAAATTTCTGGCTTCGGGATACTTCCGCTCGGCCGGGGCGGTTTCCGGCTACGAAGAAATTGAGAAGAGCTTTGACAAAGGGGCCGCCAAGCTGGCTTTGGTCTTCCCGGTCGATTTCGCTTCCAAGTTGGCGCGGGGGGAGAAAACGTTTGTGCAGGTTTTGGTGGACGGCTCGGACAACAACACGGCCACCCTGGCCGTCGGCTATGCCACGGGCCTCGTGCAGGGGTATCAGGCCGATATCGTTCTGGCCAAGATGACCCAAAAGGGGATTCGGCTGCCGTTCGAGACGCCGGTGGTTTCCGCGGAGGGCCGGATGTGGTACAACCCGGAGCTGAAATCGGTCAATTTCATCGTTCCAGGAATCATCGTGGTGATTATGAGCATGATGGGAACGGTGATGACGGCGATGGCCATCGTCGGCGAAAAAGAGCGCGGGACTTTCGAACAGGTGGCGGGCTCCCCTCTTTCGGGAATGGAATTCATAACCGGCAAGATTTTTCCCTACATTTTGCTGGCCTTGGCCGACCTGGTTTTAATCATAACCGCCGGCTATTTGCTCTTTCAGGTTCCCATTAAGGGTTCCTTTGCACTTTTGTTCTTGTTTTCCCTGCTTTTTGTTTCGGTCACCACCGGATTGGGGCTGTGGGTTTCCTCTGCCTCCAGCTCGTTGCAGGGGGCCATGACTTTGGCCTTCCTGGTCACCCTGCTCCCCTCGGTTTTGTTGTCCGGCTTTATTTTTCCGATTGATAATTTCCCCATCCCTTTGAAAATCATCGCCTTCTTTTCCCCCGGCCGGTATTTTTTGGAGGCGATGCGGGGGATTTACTTGAAAGGGGTGGGCCTTTCCGTGCTTTGGCCGCAGGCCGTGTTTTTAAGCGTTCTGGGGGCTTTGCTTTTGGGATTGACGCTTGTACGTTTTAAAAAGAGGCTGGCCTGATGGAAAATCGGTGGGCGGAGGCCTTCGGCCGGGTGCGGCAGGTGGTCAAGAAAGAACTGATTCAGATTCTGCGGGACCGGAAGTTTTTGTCCTTGGTTTTGGTTATGCCGGTCATTCAAACCGTCATTTTTGGTTACGTGGCCAACGTGGATGTAAACGACATTCCCACGGCCGTCTGCGATCTGGACCGCTCCCGCGCCTCGCGGGAGCTGGTGGATCGGTTTTTTCAGTCCGGGTTTTTCTCGCCAGCCGGCACGCTGGATGACCCCCGGGAGGCGGACCTTTGGCTGGATGGGGGCAAGGCCCGGGTGGTTTTGGTCATCCCGCCGGGTTATTCCAGGGAGATTACCGGAAAGAAAACCTCTCAAGTACAGGTTTTGACGGACGCCACCAATTCCAACGTGGCCGGGATTGCCGGCAGCTATGCCTCCACCATCGTGGCCTCGGCCAATGTCGAACTGCTTTTGGGCCGCCTCCAGCGCATTGGTATTCGCACACATGAGACTGTTTTGGTGGAACCAGAGGTGCGGGTTTGGTACAACCCCGAACTGAAGAGCGTAAATTTTATGGTGCCGGGCCTTCTCTGCATCATTTTGCTTAGCTCCACGATGAATTTGACCGGCATTTCGATGGTTCGGGAAAAGGAGCGGGGCACGGCCGAGCAGCTTTCGGTCACTCCCGTGCGCTCCTGGGAACTCGTTTTGGCCAAAGTGCTGCCATTTATCGGCATCGGTTTCATCAACATGGTTTTTGTCCTCTTTCTGGGAATATTTTGGTTTGGCGTGCCGTTGGCCGGCTCTCTGGGGCTTTTGTTCGCCCTTTCCGGAGTCTTTATTTTCACCAGTTTGGGGCTGGGGGTTTTGATCTCGACGTTGGCGGCCACCCAGCAGCAGGCCATGATGATAGCCCAATTTTTCCAGATTCCGAACATGCTTTTGTCCGGGTTCATGTTTCCCATCGCCAACATGCCGGTTGCCATCCAGTACGTTACCTATCTGGTCCCCCTGCGCTACTACGTGGAAATCGTGCGGCGGATTTTTATGAAGGGGGCCGGGCTGCCGGAACTCTGGAACCAACTCCTGCCACTTTTGGTTTTTGGAATCGTGGCGGTCGGGTTGGCCTCCCTGCGTTTTCGAAAGGTGCAAAAATGAGACGATTCTGGGAGATTTTGCCACTGGTGCTAATCGGGCTGTTCGTGCTTTTGGCCCTCTATTTTCTTTTGGCTCCGGGGCCCTGGCGGATAAGTTATCCCGTGCGGCTTCTGGTCGGCGGCGTGCTTCTGGTCTATGCCTTCGCGCGGGGGTTCTTCTGGCACCGGCGGTGGCAAAAGGAACGGATGAAGGGTATAACCAAGTAGAGCAACTTGAGGGTTGACACTAAACAAGGGAAGGTGTAAATTGAACGTTTTGAATTTTTTTGAAGGGAAGAAAGAAAGAACTATGCGATTGATGCGTGCCGCCGGATGGGGAATGGCGTTTGTCCTTTTTGCCGTTTTTTCCTCTTTTGCCGCCCAGCCGGATCCGGCCGCCCAGGCCGCCTTTGACAAGAAGGACTACAAAACCTCCATTCAAATTCTCGAAGAGCAAACCAGGAAAAATCCCAACGACGCGGAGGTGCTGGCGCTTTTGGGGAGCGCCCACCGCCAGCTCGGGGATTTGGCCAAATCGGAGGAGGTGCTCAAGAAGGCCTACGGTTTGAAAGGAAAAGACCCTCAAGTCCTCTTGGAATATGGCAACACGCTATTGGCATTGAAGAAGTTCAAAGAGGCCGAAGAGATTTTTCAAAAAGGGGTTTCCACCAACAAACGGACGGACGAGTTTTACAACGGGCTGGGGCTGGCCCAGTTCGGCCAAGGGGCCGGGAACAAGGCCGAGCTTTCCTTCCGGCAGGCGATTCAGAAAAACCCGAATGCGGCCGCCTATCACAAGAATCTGGGGGACGTCAACATGGCGAGCCAGATTTATTCCATCGCCGCCGACGCCTACCAGCGGGCCTTGAAACTGGACAGCGCCAACGTGGAAGTGCGCCACCTGTTGGCCCGGGCCTACATTCTCAACAAGAGCTACAACGAGGCGGTCGCCGAGCTCGGCACCGTTTTGAAACTGGACCCCGCCTATGCCAAAGCGTATCAGGATTTGGGGAAGCTGTACATTTTTTCGGCCAAAAATTCGGGGGATTCCTCTCATTATCAAAAGGCGGTCGAGGCCTTGTCCAAGTACACGCAACTGGATCCCAAGAACGCCGAGGCATTTCTGGATTTGGCCCGGGCGCAGATCGCCGTGAAGAACGCCCAAGGAGCCCGCGAGGCCGCCCGGCAGGCGTTGGCCATCGATTCGGCTTTGTGCGAGGCCTATATCATTTCCGGGCAGGCCTTGCAGGACACCCAGAAAGATACGGCCAGCCTGAACGCCGTTCTGGCGGACTACAACCGGTACGAAGCCTGCCTGACGCGCAACCCGGAGTTCAAATGGAGCGGCCGGGATTACGAATTTTTCATCCGGCGCGGGCGGGCCAACCGCTCCCTTTCCGATTCCGTTCATTACGCGTTGGCTTTGGCCGATTTTAAAAAGGTTTTGGAGTTTCTTCCCAACAACACGGCGATTCTGCTCGATATCGGTTTGACGCACTACTATTTAAAAAATTATCCCGCTGCCGATTCGGCCTTCAGCAGGAGGCTGGCGGCCGATTCCACCTCGCCAGCAGCCGTGAATGTCTATTTTTACCACGGCTACGTTTTGTCCCAGCTCGAACGGCATCCGGAAGCGGCCCATGCCTTTGAACGGGTCACGGTTCTGAAACCGGACTTTCTGGGGGGATGGAAGCAATTGGGGGAGGTCCGCATGCGGCTCAAGGATTACCCGGGGGCTCTGGAGGCGTACAACCGGGTTTTGTCAAAAGATTCCAACGACGTAGACGGTTTAAAGTATGTCGGCTTTATATATCTTGACCAGCAGAAGCAGAGCCAGGCGCTCCCCTATCTGGAGCGGGCCTGGAAGCAGGTGACCGGCAAGGGGCTCAAGGTGTGCGAGCAGGTGGATTTGCTCACCTATCTGGCCCAGACCTACATGGCTTTGAAATCGAATTCCCGGGCCAAGGAGTATTTTCAGCGCTGTTTGGACTGCGAGCCGAACAACAAGGGGTGCCGGGAAGGGCTGGATTATTTGAAAGGATTAAAGGGTGAACTCTCCTCCGACGGCGATGGCGGATAAGAAGGAACCGAACGGTGTGCAGCCGGATCCCGCCCTGCGCTACCGGTACATCGGGTTCGAAGTTTTTCCCAGGGAGAAAAAACCGTTTTTCGCCTCCGACGAGGAAAAAAAGCGGCACTTGGAGCATCTCAAGGAGAAAAAACGGCTGGAGGATCGGGAGTTTTCGCTCTTATTCGTTTCCAGTTTCAACAAGGTTGAGCGGTTCATTGTTTGGGTGGCCGCCGTGGTTTTGCTGGCTTCGCCCGCCCTGCCCTGGTTTTTCCTTCCCACCCCGCAGGGGAACGAAATGATGCCCGGCTTTTTGTTGTTTGCCGCGGTGGTTTCCCATGCGGGAACAGTTTTTGCCGCCAGCCCCCTGGCCGGCGCGGGGGCGGTGCTGGTACTCTTCCAGCTGATTCTGGCCTTTGCGGGCGGAGTTTTGCTCCTCTTGGCTCTTCTTAAAAAGGGCCCGGCTGCGGCCAATTCGCACGGGAGAACCAAAAAGCTTTTGGGCCTGCATTTTTATCCGGTTCTCGGCTACCTCTTGATTTTCGGCCTTTCCGCCGCGGGATTTTCCATCCCGGACAGCCCGTTGCCGGTGTTTCGGGAGGGGTTCAACATCTTCGATCTTTTGGCGTGCGGCGGGTGGGGGTTCTGGGCGGTTTTTGTGGCGCATTTGTTGCCGGCGGTCAAGTCGGCGGATTTGTGATTGGCAAAGAGCAAACCATAACGTAAAACGGTAGGAGGAGTTTGTGAAACAGTCGCTTTTTATGACCCTGCTTTTGGTCGTCTCTTTGGGAGTCGGCTTTGGCATCTGGTCGCAGCTGCCGGAATATCTCAAGCAAGGGGGATACCTGGTGGCGGTTTTAATCGCGCTTTCGATTATGCTCATTACCTTCATCGTGGAGCGCTGGATTACCCTGCGCAAGGCGAAGGGGACCGGTTCCGTGCAGTCCTTTTTCCACTACGTGGTGGAGGCGCTGCAGAAAGGGGATTTGAACGCCGCTTTGGCCGCCTGCGACAAGCAGCGGGGCTCCTGCGCCAACGTTTTGCGCTCCGGCATCGAGCGCTACCAGCAGCTGGAGGGGAATTCCACCGCGGACAAGCGGCTGGCGGAAACCCAGCGGGCCATTGAGGAGGCGAACGCCCTGGAGGTGCCGCTTTTGGAGCGGAATCTGATCGCCATGTCCACGATCGCCTCGATTGCCACGATGGTGGGGCTTTTGGGTACCACCATCGGCATGATTCGCGCCTTCCACGCCACGGCGGGGACCGGCGGCGTGGTGAACGCCACCCAGTTGGCGCAGGGGATTTCGGAAGCCTTGGTGAACACGGCGGGCGGGCTTTTTGACGCCATTGTCGGCATCGTGGCCTACAACTTTTTCGTCAACAAGGTGGACAGCTTCAACTACACCATCGACGAGGCCTCCTACGAGGTCCTGCAGCTTTTGAAGGAAAAGGAAGCCGGCAAGTAAGATGCTGAAAAAGATGAAGCGGCGGGTGGGGATCCGCATCGACATGACCCCGATGGTGGACATTGCCTTTCTTTTGCTGATTTTCTACATGGCCACCACCATCTTCAAGCCGCCCGAGAAAAAAAGCGTGACCTTGCCGGCCTCCCACGCCAAGCTCCCCCTGCCGGACAAAAACATCGTCAACATCACGGTCACCAAGGATGATTCCATCTTCATCGAGTTCATCGAGGAGGTGGAGGAGGGGGGGAAGAAAATCCCCACCCGGCGGGTGATGGAGACCGGGCCGGACGATTTAATCGTCAATCTGAACATCGCCCGGGGGGTTTTCTGGGAACGGGGCCAGAACCCGATTCCGGTCATCAAGGGGGACCGGGAGGCCAAGTACGGGTTGATCGAGCAGATCATGAACAATATGAAGGAAAACAACTTGAACGTGTTTCAGCTGGTTACGGAATTCAAGGCCGAGGAACGCTGAAATAAACGGACGTTTGGAGCGTATTACATAACAGAGGTTAGGATATGGCCGGTGTAGATGTAGGGGAAGGAAGACCGCAACGAAAAGGAACGGGGTTAAGGCGCCCCAAGCGGCGGCTGGGGATCCGCATCGATATGACCCCGATGGTGGACATCGCCTTTTTGCTTTTGATTTTTTACATGGTCACCACCATCTTCACCACCCCGCAGGCGATGGAAGTGAATCTGCCCAAGGACGAAAAGCAGGAAATCAAGATCGCCGAGTCCAATTTATTGACCATCCGCATATTCAAGGACGGGAAATTTTACGAAAACATCGGGAACAAAAAGCCCAAGCCGATCGACGAGCGGCAGCTGCGGAACTTCCTGGTTGAGAAGAACCGGGCGAACCCGGATAAGCTGGTGACCCTCATCCGCATCCACAAGGAGTCGCCGTATTACAAAATGGTTTACTTGATCGATGAAATCCAGGTGGTGGAGCAGCTCCTCAAGGAAACCATTCCCACCTACAGTTCCCGATTCGCCCTGGATGCCTGGTCGGAGGCGGACGACCGGGAGATCGAAAAGGCCCTGGGAGGGGGCGAATAAAAGATGAACGGGTTTGCCTTGAATTACGGGGCATTTGAACTCAAGCGGAACTACCAGCGCTATTTATTCCGCGCCCTTTTGATTGCCGCCGGCTTCCACGCCGCCATCATCGGCGGGTTTTTGCTGTACAACTACATCAAGTCGCTTTCCGAGCGGGACAAAAACGTAATCGTCATCCGGGATATCAAGTCGCTTCCTCCGCCCTCGCTACAGAACAAGCCCCCCACGCTGAAGGTGGAGCCGCCGAAAGTGCGGCCGCCGGCCGTGGGTATTCCCAAAGCCATCCCGGACGAGGAGGTGGTGGAGGAGATCACCATCGCCTCGCAAAAGGAGCTGGCGGAGATTACCGCTCCGGTGGAGGGGACCGGGGATGTGGTTATCGACATTGACCCGAGCGAATATACTCCCGGTTTTGGCGAGTTCGTGGAAGTGGATGAGGAACCGGCCATCATCAAACAGGTCAAGCCCCAGTATCCCCCCATCGCCTACTCCAATAAGATTGAAGGCCAGGTGGTGGTGGCCATTCTCGTAGATACAGACGGCAAGGTTTTGGACACCAAGGTGGTGAAAAGCTCCAACGAGATTTTTAACGAAGAGGCCGTGGCGGCCGTCAAGCAGTGGAACTTCAAGCCGGCCATTCTGAATAAAAAACCGGTCAAATTTTGGTACAACGCCCCGATTGTATTTAAGTTAGAATAGTTTTTCAAGTAAGGCGCTGAAAAGGACATAACCCTCGGGCTCCCGCCCGGAAAGGAGTATTTTGTGTCCATTTACTACGGCCCCTTACAACTAAAAATCGACTACCAGAAAAACTTACTACGGGCGCTCTTGATGGCCGCAATCCTGCACGTATCGGTAATCGGCGGGCTTTTGTTCTACAATTACATAAAAGCATTTTCTGAAAAAGACAAAAATATCATCATTATCGACGACATAATATCCCTACCGGCCCCTTCCCTGCAAAAAAAGCCGCCAACGTTGAAGGTGGAGCTTCCCAAAGTCAAGCCGCCAGCTGTCGGCATTCCCAAAGCCCTGCCGGACGAAGCAGTGGTGGAGGAAATCACTATCGCCTCCCAGAGGGAGCTCGAGGTAATTAACGCCCCCTTTGCCGATGATGCGGAAGTGAAAATAAACGCCGTGGACATTTCCACTCCCGGTCCAGATTCGTTTATCGATGTGGATGAAGAGCCCGTCCTCATCCGACAGATGAAGCCCGCCTATCCTCCCCTTGCTTATCAGAATCGGATTGAGGGCTGGGTGAAGATGAGAATCTTGGTCGACGAAGACGGCCAGGTACTGGATGTCCTGATTGTAGAGAGCTCCAACGAGATTTTTAACGAAGAGGCGGTGGCGGCCGTCAAGCAATGGAATTTCAAACCGGCTATTCTGAATAAAAAACCGGTCAAATTTTGGTACAACGCCCCGATTGTTTTTAAGTTAGAATAGGCTAAGCTGGTTTTAGTTGCTGGAAGCCCTCCCCTGTCGGGGGGGGCTTTTTATTTGCCCATTCGGTTTTTTCCAAACAGGGAGTACGGTCAAGAAGGCGAAAAAGGGGACCACGGGATGGTGGTAGCGGTCGGCGCCGACAAAGAAAAAATGGATGGCCGCCCAATAGAACAGCGTCCAAACCGGCAAAAGGCTGCCGCCGGCGGCTTGTTTTTTTGAATTAATCAGAGCGAAGATCGCTTTTACCGTTCCCCAAAAAAGCAAAATCCACCACATCGCCTGCCCCACGATAGCCCAGACCAACTGCCCGTATGGGGGTTTTACCGTTAAACCAGACAGAATGTAACCGTAATCAAAACCAAAGACCACTCCCACTTTAATCAGGCCCAAGCGGAGGTACTCAAACGGATGTTCTTTTACATAGTCCCATCCCAATTTCCAGGCCGTGCGCTCCATTTCTCCTTGACTGTTGAAATCGAACGGCAGGGAATCGGGCAGGTGATAATAGCCGGTGGCTTCTGGGTTGGCGCCCATCCAGAAATTGATGCCGGAATGGGTGGAAAGCTTCCAAACCCCGAACTGCTTGTAATTACGACAAAGCCACGGGGTGATTGCCAAAATCGCGGCCAAACAGAAGAATGCCAGCCGCCGCCAGCGACGCCTCGCCGCCTCCGTCACGGCTGGAATTATGGCCCACAACAAGACGACCGGCCGGACCAGGGCGGCCAGTCCGAAGCTTAGGCCGGAAAGAAAGGCGGGCAATCGTTTTTCTCTATGCAACTCAAACAGATAGATACTTAACATCCAGAAAAAGACAAAAAGCTGCTCTGAAAGGAGGTATTGGGTCGAGTACACTTCCGGCAAATAAAAAGCGAGGATGGTGCAGGCGGCCAAGGCCGTTTTTTCATCCTTCCATCGCGAAAAAAGCCGCCAAAGAAGAAAAAGGGTACATACATCCAAAATTACGTTTGCCAGTTGGGGCAAAAACAGAGCGTGTCCGAAGATTTTGTAAATGGCGGCCAGAAAAGCAACGTAGCCGATGGGGCGGTAACCGGTGATGACGCCGTTGTCTTGGAATATTCCGGTTTGGGCCAAGCCGAGCGCCATTTGGTCGTAATCCCTGGCATCGGAGACCTGGGGAGCGTTGGCGAAAAGAATTACAGCCAGGCGGAATAGCGTGCCGGCGGCAAGAATCAGGAAGAACTTTTGTTTTAAATTTCCAGTAGAAAACCAGCTCCAATCCGATTTCCATACCCACAAACCGAAATAAACGGCCCAGATGAAAGACAAAAGCCAAAAGGTCAGATGGTGAACGCGGGTGATTTTGACGGTAGCCCAGGAGGGGCCGTAGCTTTGTATGAACCGGGAGGCCGGGTCGAAGAGAAACGGCGTGAGGGAAACCCCAACCAAACCGAGGAGAAAAAAGACGTGCTTTTTGGACACGTCCTTAAATATAGGAACAATGCCTTTGTTTGAAAGGGGTTGCTTTTGGCGTGTTACGATTTAAGCAGCAGCAAAACGCCAAAAATGGCGGTCGAAATCGGAAAGACAAAAAGAAAGGAAAGGGGCGTGACCAAAACCAGAAGCCCGGAGACGGCGGCGGAGGGGAGCAAAACATAGCGGAACAGGTCGAAAACAAAGCGCAAAATGCGGATGACGACGGCCAGGGCGGCGAGCGCCAAAAAGACGGTCAGGGCCGTGCCGCCGGTGGGGCCAAACTTTTCAAAAATATAGGAATGGAAGGCGGAAACGGCCTGATAGGCGGAACTGAAAATGGGGGAAATTGCTTTTAAGGTTTCATTTATTTCGGCCGGCACTCTTCTTTCCCTTGGGCGGCTGGTCGGTTTTTTCCAAGGGCTCGATGGTGAGGCTCGATTCCCCCACCCGCGAAAGCCCGTTCATCCTATTGATAAGAAAATTCTGGGTGGAAATCCAGCTTTGCGACAGGGCCAAAACTTCTTCCTCCACCATATCCTCTTCCCAATCCAACACCACCTGGTCGTAATGTTTGCCGGAAACAATCAAGTCGTCCATCGAAAGAGTGAATTTGACCTTCATTTTACCCTCCGATTTTGACTTCGCAACGGAGGTGCCAACAGAAGGCGAACATGGTCGGTTTTTCGCTTTTGCATCTGATTGTGCGGCAAGGAATTGTGAAAAGCGGGAAGAGTCCAATAGTAGGCGAATTTCCATATGGTTTTTTATCCTATTGTTTTTACCCCTCTGTTTTTGGAGCGGTTCCAATAGCCGGGCTGTTTTTTTAGAAAAAGTTTGACGCAAGGAAACGGGATTTGTCTCAAATTGATGCCTACAAAGGGGGTTGTTTGACTAAGTTTTTGCTTTTTCTTATCATCTTTTGCTATGCCACAAGTTGTTGAAGGGGTGAAAAAAACTCCGCTATCCGATTTGCACGAAGCGGCCGGGGCCAAAATGGTTCCGTTTGCCGGGTTTTATATGCCGGTTTCCTACCGCGGCATTTCCGAGGAGCACCGGAAAGTCCGCAGCTCGGTCGGAGTTTTCGATTTATCCCATATGGGGGAGTTTCGGGTTACCGGCACCAGGGCCTTGGAGTTTCTGCAGAAAGTCACCACCAATGACGTGGCCAAATTGGCTGTTTGGGACGTGCAGTATTCAATGATGTGCTATCCGGAAGGGGGTATTGTCGACGATTTGCTGATTTATCATTTGCCGGACAGTTATTTATTGGTGGTAAACGCCGCCAATATCGAGAAGGATTTTGACTGGCTGGTATCCCATAAGCCGAACGCTGTGACTTTGACCGACGAAAGCGACCGAACAGCCTTAATCGCCATCCAAGGACCAAAGGCGGAAGTGCTGATGGCCAAGCTGACCGATTATGATTTGCCCAAACTGGGGTATTACAAGGCGGCAAACGATAGAGTCTGCGGCGAGGAAATTCTTTTTTCCCGAACAGGCTATACGGGGGAAGACGGGTTCGAGCTGTATATGACCCCCGAGCGGGCGGAGTATTTCTGGAGTAAAGTTATGGAGGCGGGCAGGGAATTCGACATCGAGCCGATCGGTCTGGGGGCGCGCGATACCCTACGGCTGGAAATGAAGTACATGCTCTATGGCAACGACATAGACGCCACCACCAATCCCTTGGAAGCGGGGCTGGGCTGGGTGGTCAAGCTGGCCAAGGGGGATTTTATCGGCAAAGGGCCGACTGAAAAGCTGAAAGCCGCGGGGCTTAAAAGGAAGCTGGTCTGTTTTGAAATGACCGAAAAAGCGATTCCCCGCAAGGGGTGCGGCATTTTTTCCGGCGGGCAAAAAGTGGGAGAAGTAACTTCGGGAACCTTTTCCCCATCCTTGGAGAAAGGGATCGGCTTGGGGTACGTTCCTACGGCTCTGGCCGAGGTTGGGAGGAAGCTGGAAATTGAGATTCGCGGCAAAAATGCAGCGGCGGTTGTCGTGCCGGCGCCGTTTTACAAAAACGGCACGCGGAAATAGGCAAAATTGGCATCCCAAAGAAGAGAGGGAAAAAGAAATTAGATGAACAAAATTGATTTGTATTTTACACCGGCGGAAGTGCAGGACGGCGACTTGGCCGACAAGCTGGTCGTCGTAATTGACGTTTTGCGGGCTTCCACCACCGCAGCCGTGGCTTTGGCCAGCGGGGCGCGGGAAATCATCCCGGTCGCTTCCATCGACGCGGCGGGGGAGCTCAAACAGAAATTGGGGAAAGAACATGTCTTGCTCTGCGGGGAGCGGGACGGTGTAAAGATTGAAGGGTTCGACTTGGGAAATTCCCCCGCCGAGTACGAGCCGAAGACAGTCAAGGAGAAGGCCTTGATTTTCTGCTCCACCAACGGCTCCAAGGCGATGCTTAAAGGGGGACAAGGGGCCTTCTGCCTCATCGGCGGTTTGGTCAATCTGTCGGAGGTCTTGCGTTTTGCCGTGCGGGAGAAAAAAGATGCCGCGATTATCTGTTCCGGATCGGCGGGGAAGTTTTCCTTCGAAGATGCCGTGACCGGGGGGAAATATATCGCCGAGCTGGAAAAGAAGTTGGGGCGGGAACTGGAGAAAAACGACGGGGCCCGGGCGGCGCTGCAACTTTTCCGCCGGGAGGAGGCGGATTTGTATGCCGCTTTGCGCAGCTCCTTCCACGGGAAATATTTGGTCACGCTCGGCTTTGAGTCGGACATCCGCGCAGCCGCCCAGTTGGATTCCGTCCCGATCGTGCCTCTCTTTACCGGCGGACGGATTGTCCGCCACCAGCCGGAAACGGTAACCGCCCAGTAACATGCAAATCGGCATTTTGGGGTATCCCCAAGCGGGGAAATCGACCCTTTTTCGGGCCCTGCTCGGCCACAAAGGACACCACGCCGGAGGACGCAAGGAAGGGTATGACAAAGGGGTGGTGAAAGTCCCCGATTCCCGCATCGATTTTTTGGCCGAACTGTACCGGCCGAAAAAAACCACTTATGCCGAAATCGAGTTTTGGGATTCGCAGGCCCTAGACGAACCGAAGTCTGGCCCGCACGAGCTTCCCGCCTATCTGCGCCAGGCCGATTCGCTGGTGGCGGTCATCGCCGCCTTCGAAAACCCGAGCGTGATTCATCCGAAAGGGAGCGTCAATCCGCAACGGGATATCGATGATTTGAACGCGGAACTGGTTTTTTCCGATTTGATTTCGGTGGAAAAACGGCTGGGGAAGCTGGCCAATGATTTGAAGCGGGGACATAAGGAAGCGGTTGACGAAGTGAAATTTTTGGAGCGGTTGAAAACTTCTTTGGAAACCAACCAGCCCTTGCGCTCGCTCGATTTGACTTCGGACGAGCGCAAAGCAATTCGCGGCTTCGAGTTTCTTTCGCTCAAGCCGGTTTTGTGGGTCATCAACATCGGCGAGAAGGATTTATTCCGGCGCGGGGAAATTGAAAAGAGTTTTGCTCCCACGCCGCACTCTGAATTTTATGCCGTCTCGGCGGAAATCGAGGCGGAAATCGCCGAACTGCCGGAAGGGGACCGGTCGGCTTTTTTGGTGGATTTGGGGATTACCGAGCCGGCGCTTTTCGGGATGATTCGCCACATCTACCACCTTTCCGGCCTCATCTCCTTTTTCACCGCCGGGGAGCCGGAAGTGCGGGCTTGGACAATTCCCAAAGGTGCCAAAGCGCCGCAAGCGGCAGGAGTGATTCATTCTGATTTTGAAAAAGGGTTCATCCGAGCCGAGGTCGTCCATTACGACAAGCTCAAGGAATTCGGCAACATCCATAAGGCCAAGGAAAAGGGGCAGTTGCGGCTGGAGGGAAAAGAATATGTGGTGCAGGATGGGGATGTGATTCTGTTTAGATTTAACGTCTGATTTCTTTATCGTCAACCTTGTTTTCCCCTCTGTTTTTCGCTATCTTTTGAGTCCAAAATGAGGTGGGATGATGCCGTTTGAACGCCAGAAAGTTTTAAGCGTCTTTATCGAGGAGGAGATGAAGTCCTCCTACATCGACTATTCAATGTCGGTCATCACCGCCCGGGCCTTGCCGGATGTGCGGGACGGGCTAAAGCCCTCCAACCGGCGGGTTTTGGTGGCGATGAACGATTTGAATCTGGCTCCGGGGCGGCCTTTCCGCAAATGCGCCAAAATCGCCGGCGACACCTCCGGCAACTACCACCCCCACGGGGAGCAGGTGGTCTATCCCACTTTGGTACGAATGGCGCAGGATTTCAACATGCGCTACCCGTTGGTCGAGGGGCAGGGAAACTTCGGCTCCATCGACGGGGACGAGCCGGCGGCCATGCGCTATACGGAAGCCCGGCTGACCGCTTTGGCGATGGAGATGCTGGCAGATTTGGAAAAGGATACCGTCGATTTTACCCCGAACTACGACGGCACTTTGATGGAGCCAAAGGTTTTGCCGGGGAAATTTCCGAATCTGGTCTGCAACGGCAGCTCCGGCATTGCCGTGGGGATGGCGACCAATATTCCGCCGCATAACCTGAAAGAAATTACCGACGCCTTGGTGGCACTCATCGAGGAACCAAATTTGGATTCAGAGGATTTTCTCAAATATGTGCAGGGGCCGGATTTTCCGACCGGCGGTATCATCAACGGACGCACGGGCATTCACGAGTACTTCAAAACCGGCAAGGGGCGGCTGACCTTACGGGCCAAGGTTTTTACCGAGAACGAAAAATCAGGGAAGCAGCGGATCATCGTTTCCGAAATCCCCTATCAAATAAACAAAGCAAACCTTTTGGAGCGGATCGCCGAGCTGGTGAACGCCAAAACCATCGAGGGGATTTCCGATTTGCGGGA
>DATLYY010000038.1 GCA_035574275.1 Verrucomicrobiia bacterium | reverse complement strand
CCCCCCTATATGTCAAGAGGTTTTTTAACTTAATGGGAAACAAGAACTTGAACTGCCCCTTCAAGAAGGTGGATTCAAAAATGCCGAAAACCGGTCGGAATAATTTCAATAATTTTTCCGCCCCGTTCTTTCATAGAAACCTTCTTCGGCCCCTTCACCGTCCACCCGATTACGGTAAACGGAACCTTCCGATGCCCGCGATTGTAGGCCAAAAGTTTTTTTTCTTCCGAAGCGGGACAGGTGAACAAAAGTTCGTATTCCTCCCCGGAGCTCAAAGCCAATTCGGTGGCCGACAAATCGAGTTCTCGTGCTTCTTTAACCAAAGCCGGATGCAGGGGGAGCTTCTCTTCCTCGATGACGAACCCCACCCCGCTCGCTTCCCGCAGATGGTGCAGTTCGGAGGACAGCCCGTCCGAGATGTCAATCATTCCGCCGACTTTGATTCGAGAGGCAAGAAAGCCGGACTCCAAAAGCCGCGGATTGGGCCGCAAATGTTTTTCTGTTAATGCGGACAAACTTCGTTTCTTCGATTTTGAAAGCAACTTAAATCCTAAAAGCGATCGCCCCAGCTCGCCGGTTACGACGACCAATTGCCCCGGTTCGGCGCCGGAACGGGTGAAAAACCGCCTGCCGGCAATTCCCACCATCGCCATATCCATAAAAAATTCCCCGGAACGAACGATGTCCCCGCCGACGATCGAGCCGCCGTATTTTGACAGCAAAGTCGAAATCCCTTTATACGTTTCAAAAATGCTTTTTTCGGAAAGCCCCTTTCGCACCCCCAGGGTGATGACAGCCGCCAGCGGTTTTCCTCCCATGGCGGCGATGTCGGAGAGATTGCCGCAGGCCAGCCGCCAGCCGACGTCAAAGACGGAAAAGTATTGCAGGTCGAAATGAACGTTCTCCACCACCCCGTCGCAGGTGAAAAGCAGATTCTCTTTTCCAAAAGAAAGAACGGCCGCATCGTCGCCGGCCCCCAAGCGGACTCGCCGGTGGCCCGTTTTCAAAATTCGCTTGAATTTTTCAATTAACCCGAACTCGGAAAGCATCTATTTCCGCAAGTGCGGCGCGTTCCAGAAAAAGCGGCTTGCCCCGTCGGAGGTGGCAAACCAGACGTGGTCGCCGTCCGCCTGAATCTGATAAATCTCGTTGGAGGCCAGCCCGTCCAGTTCGGATAGAAACTCCCACTCCCGGTTGGCAAAGTCAAACTGGTACACGCCGGAGCGCACCGCGGCCCAAACATACTTGCCGTTGGCACCGAGCGCGTACACGTCCAGATCCGCCTCCCCCGCCGGCGAGCGCCACCCTTCGGTGGAATCGCTGGTGGTGTTAATCTTTGCCAACCCCCGAATCCCCCCCGCCCACAGGTATTCCCCGGAGACCGCCAAGGCCCGGATGGTGGAGGGGGTGATTTGCTCCGGGTCGGAAAAGCGCTTCCAGTTTTTCTCCCCCGCCGCCAGACGGTAAAGCCCCCGGTTCGTGGCGGCCCACAGATATCCGCCCGCCATCTTTAAATCATTGATGACCGCGCCCGATATTGCCGGCGTGGTCAGATTCCACACCGAATCGGTTTTGATATCGACGGCATACACGCCAAAGCGGGTGCCGGCAAAAAGCCCCGTTTCCGTGGCCAAAAGCGCAAGCACCGACTCCCCGCGCAGCCCCCCCCGCCGCCCGGCGGGGCGGAAATACCCCGTCTTCCGCTCGTAGCGGAGGATCCCCTCCTCCGTCCCCAGGAAAACAAAGTTTTTGTTCCCGGCAATGGCCCGGATGTCGTCCGGGGGAAAATTGGCGGCCAGTCCGGCCTCAAAATATGTCCACTTCTCCTCCTTGGAATTCCATTGCACAAGCCCGCCGCCATCCGCTCCCTTTCGCAGGCAGGCAAACCAGATCTCGTTGTTGCCAATTAGCAGGGAACCGACTCGCGAGGTCAGAAGGCCGTACGGGAGTCGCTCCAGATTGCCGGTGCGCAAATCCGCCACGAAAGGTCCCAACCCCCAGCTCCCAATCCACAAATTGTTGAACCCGTCCTCCTGCCAGTCGGTAAAGCGGAAGCGGCGGAAGTTGTTGTCGGAGACCTGCCCGTCCCCCAAATAGCGCAGCCCGATGTCGCGCGGCAAAAGAAAGGGGAGCTTGGAACGGCTGTGGTTCCCCAGGCTGTCCGGAAAGGTGGACAAATACCATTCCCCGAAGGCCGGCAAAAAATAGGCCGCCCCCTGCTGGGTGGCGGCGTACACCTGGTCGGTCAGTTGGTCATAGGCCAGCTGCCGGATGTAGTTGTCCGGCAGTCCGTCCGCTTTGGTCAAAGGCGCTTCGAAAAGCTGCCGGTTTCGGTCATAACGCAACACCCCCTCCGTGGTGCCGAAATAAACGTGGGAAAAGCCGACCGCCACGGAGGTGACATAGCGGAAATTTCCGTACGTGACCCAGTCCCCCGGCCGAAAGCGCCCCTTGGCCCAAGCGGCCGCCGAAAACATAAGAACGAACAGAAGGGCCCGTTTAATCATTCTTTACTTTTACGCCCGGCTACCACAAACGGACGGGAACGCCTAAAGCTGGTTGGACGGGAAATCCATGCAATTGGCGAAACGCCTCAGGCAGGGCCGAAAGAATATCCCCCGCAATCATGCTTCGTTCTCCCAACATCTCGTTGGCAATATCTCCCGCCCGGCCGTGTAGAAAAGCCGCCGCCGAGGCCGCTTTTAACGGTTCCATTCCCTGTGCCAAAAGCCCGGCCAAAAGCCCGGTCAAAACATCTCCGGAGCCGGCCGTCGCCATTCCCGAATTACCGGTGGGGGAAATCCATACCTCTCCGGCGGGAGTAGCGATTATCGTCGGCGCTCCTTTCAAAAGCAAAATGGAATTCAATTCCACCGCTCCCCGCTTGGTGGCGCCAACCCGGTCGGACTGTATCTCCTCGGCGGGTATTTTTAGCAGGCGTGAAAGCTCTCCCATATGCGGCGTCAAAACGGTCGGAAATTTACGCTCCTTCAACACCTCCGGCTTTTTGGCGACGGCGTTCAACCCGTCGGCGTCGATGACCAACGGCTTTTCCAAATCGGCCGTAAACCGCTGCACCAACTCCATCGTTTCAAAATGCTGCCCCAATCCCGGCCCGACGGCAACGACGTCAGCCTCGTTGGCATATTGACGGACTTCTCCGAGCGAACGCAACGCTATCGTCAGTTTTTTTCTTATTTCCGGCAGCGGTTTTATCACCACTTCCCGCAGTTGCGCGGCAATCGCCGTGCATAGGGAGGCCGCCGTTCCCAAAAAGACCATCCCGGCGCCGGAGCGCAAAACCGCCTCCGCCGCCATCGCCGCCGCGCCGGTCATCCCCAGCGACCCGGCCAGAAGAAAAACCCGGCCGAAAGTCCCCTTGTGCCCCTGCGGGTTGCGGGCCGGAAGCCAGCCCGCCGCTTCCCAGGGCGTGACCAAATTCAGCTCTACTTTTTGCGCAACCGCTTCAGCCGGTATGCCAATATCCACCAGTTGCAGTTGTCCAACAAATTCCCGCCCGGGATAGAAAACTTGCGCCGCTTTGGGATAGGCGAAGGTGACCGTCCGGGCAGCGGCAAAAACATCCAAAAGCGGACGCTCCGCATCGGCGTCGAAGCCAGAGGGCACATCCACGGCGATTACAGGAAGCTTTTGTTGGTTGACAACACTGACCAGCTCGGCAACTTTCGGCGGCAGTTCTCCGGTGAAGCCCGTGCCAAACAACGCGTCGATAATTAAATCCGGCCGGAACTGCAAAACGGGTTTGGCGCTGCCGTCCCATTCCGAGAGCGGCCCGCGGTATTTTTTCAGATTGGCCGCGCTCGCCCCCTTTACCTCCATCTTCTTGGCCAGAAGAAACACTTTCACTTTGGCCTTTTGCGCAAGCAAGAGCCGCCCGCAAACCAGCCCATCCCCGCCGTTGTTCCCCTTGCCGCACAAGATTGCAACCTTTTTCCCGGCGGGCTTCCCCAAAAAATCCGCGGCCGAAGCGGCCACCCCCGCGCCCGCTTTCTCCATCAAATCAACGACCGGAATTTTAAAATTTTCAATCCCTTCCCGGTCAATCGCTGCCATTTGGCGCAGAGTGGGTAAAAGCATGGCTAAACCCAAACGGAAAGGAGCGAATCGATTTCCGCTTTCATTTTTTTCAGTTCCGCCTCCGCCTTTTCCTTGTAGTCGGGGCCGGACGAAGCATACAAAACTGAACGGGAGACGTTGATAAGCGATGGAATTTTTCCAGCATCCGTTCCGTAGCGCACGGCCTCGGCCAAACTCCCCCCCTGTGCCCCCACGCCGGGAATCAAAAAGGGAAGCGCCGGAGCCGCTTCCCGAACGGCAGCCAGCTGCTGCGGATGGGTGGCCCCGACCACCAATCCGATGTTTTTGTTTTTGTTCCAGTCGGAAGCCCGCCGCGCCACCCGCAGATAAAGCGGGTCGGCAGGCGGAAACAGTTGAAAATCGGAAGCCCCGGCGTTGGAAGTCAAGCAAAGCAGATAAATGCCCTTTTCCGGGTTTTCAATGAAGGGTAAAAGCGAATCGGAACCTAAATACGGGTTCACCGTCAAGGCATCCCCCCCCAGCTCGTCGAACATGGCCCGCGCATACATCCGCGCCGTGTTGCCGATATCCCCCCGCTTGCCGTCAAGGATGATGATTTTACCCTTCGGAATCGCCGCGCAGGTCTTCTTCAGGATTTCCCAGCCCAAACTCCCCAAGGCCTCATAAAACCCCAGATTCGGCTTGTAAGCGGAAACATAATTGGCGGAAAGTTCAACCATCTCCAGATTGAACTTCAAAATCGAATCGGGCGACTTGGCGAACGGAACGGGAAGCTTCTCCAGCTCCGTGTCCAGTCCCAAACAGAGATGGCCGGAGCCCGAGCAAGCCGCTTTAAGTTTGGGCTCGAAGCTCATCTAATTTGGGCGCTTGAACGGTCGCCGCTTCTTTTTCGGCCGGAACACGCAGCGTTCCGACCAGATTTTTAACAGCGGCTATTTTCTGCTCTTTCAGATAATTTTCGATTCCTTCCACCACTTTAGGCGCAGCCAAAGGATCGGTGAAGTTCGCCGTGCCCACCTGCACCAGCGAGGCCCCGCAAACCATAAATTCCAGAGCATCCGTGGCGCTCGAGACTCCGCCAATCGCCATCACTGGAATTTTCACCCGCCGGGCGACCTTATGCACCATCGCCAAAGCCACCGGCTTGATGGCCGGGCCGGAAAGCCCGCCGGTGACGTTGGACAAAATCGGCTTCCTCTTTTTCAAGTCAACAGCCATCCCCACCAGCGTGTTGACAAGCGATACGCCGTCCATGCCGGCCTCCTCCGCCGCCCGGGCAACGGCACCGACATCTGCGGTGTTCGGCGAAAGCTTGGCGATGAGCGGCAGCCGGGTCGCCTTCCGCACGGCGGAAAGCACCCGGAAGGCCGGCTCGGGCGTGGCGGAAAACTCCAGCCCCCCTTCCTTGACGTTCGGACAGGAGATGTTCACCTCAAGGGCATCGATTCCATCGACATCCGAGAGCCGCACGGCCAATTCAACGAACTCCTCGATAATGGAACCGGCGATGTTCACAACGAGCCGGGAGCCGGCCTTCCGCAGAAAAGGCATCTTTTTGGACAAAAATTTATCGATCCCCGGATTCGCCAGTCCGATGGCATTCAGCATTCCCCCTTTGGTCTCGAACGTCCGGGGATAGGGATGCCCCGGCCGGGCTTTTTTGGTAATCGACTTCGTGACGATCCCGCCAAGTTGCGAAAGGGGATAAAAACTCGCCATCTCCTCGCCGTAGTTGAAGGTGCCGGACGCCACCAAGACCGGGTTGGCGAATTCAATCCCGGCGAAGTGGATTTTCAAATCCGGTTTCAATCCGCCTCCCACACGAGTTGGCGCCCGTTGAAAACCGGCCCGTCGATGCAGGCCCGCTGGTAGATGAAGCCGTCCGAAGTTCTGGGAAATTCCGATTCCATTTTTTCGTCCGGGACGGACTTGACCGCGCAGCCGATGCAGATGCCGTACCCGCAGGCCATCGCCGTCTCCAAGGACACCTCAATGGGCAGACCGAATTTTTTGGCGATTTCCACCGTCTTGGCCATCATCCCATCCGGCCCGCAGGAAAGAATCCGAACCGGGCTCCCATTTCCATTCTTCTCTAGCCACTTTTCCAACAAATCCGTGACGCGCCCCCGGTAGCCGTAGGAGCCGTCATCGGTGGCGAATTGAAGATTGGTCGCAGAAGGCATCAGTTTTTTCAAGGCCAGCGCCTCATCTTTTGACCGCGTCCCCAAAAAGAGCTGGGCATCCCGACGCATATTTTTCGACAAATCCTGCTCATAAAAATAAAGCGGAGCCAGGCCGACTCCACCGGCAACCAGAAGGGTCCGCTCCTTCTTTTTGGCCCGTCCGAAACGGTTGCCGAGCGGCCCGACCATTTTTAAGCGGTCTCCAATTCTTTTCTCCCGCAAAAGCGTGGTGCCGAAGCCGTAGCTTTTGCCGAGTATCGTCAATTTCCCCTTTTTGGGGTCGGCGTAAAAGACCGAAAAAGCCCGCCGCAGAAAAGGGTCTGTGCCCGGCTCGACTTGAATCATTACGAACTCCCCCGGGGCGCATTTTTTTGCCAGCTCGGGGACGGCAAATTCAAGGAAAAACATCCGCCCGGGCAGTTTTTTGGCTTGGGTCACCACGGCGTCGTAGTCTTTAAGCATGCCGATAAGCTATGATAGAAATATCGGGGTATCAATGCAAGCCCAAAAACCGCCCGGGCTACTGCGGCTCGACAACCGGGACGGCTTCCGCTTCAATGGAGGGAACGGTCAACAAATCCGCTCCCTCCTTTTTGCGCACGGCCAGATAGGCCAAAACCTGCGTGCCGAAAACCACCGCCAAACCGTACGCGAGCGAAAACAAAAGCAGAACGAAGAACGAAAGCCCTAAAATAAAGGAGGAAACTTGGCCCAGTTGGCCGATATCCGGCGCCCCCTCCGAAACCGGCAAATTGATGACCGCATCGCTCCAAGGGGAAATGGAGGTGGCAAAAATCACGAAGGGGGTGTCCGGCCGGAAATAATTGAGGGCGGTTTCCAAAAGATAATCCCACTTGTAGCCGACGATCTCGGAGGCGAGATAGTCAAAGAGTCCAACGGAGAGGAGAAAAAAATAGGCCAGAGCCAAACTCCCCAGCTTGGCCAATCCAAGACCGATGGCGTTGTACCCCGCGAAGCGCCAGGGCTGCCGCCAGATGGAGTTGAAGAGATTGAAGACCACCTCGAAGGTATCCCCGGGCTCCACGGCGGCGATGGTCGGGCCGAAGAAAATCCCGACGGTCAAAACGCCCCAGACGAAGACCAGAACGCCGGCGAAAATCATAAGCGGAAAAAGGAAGAAAACCGAAAGCCCCAGCTCTCCCACCCCGGGGAGTCGGCCGAGTAGGATGGGCACCAAAAGCATGATCAGAACCAAAAGTGAAAAAAGAAAGATGAAAAACGGCGGCAGATAAAGTTTGCGTTTGTGTTCGAAAAGATACTGGAGGGCGTCCTTCGCGGAAAAAAACGGGTTGCCGTGCAGTTCCTCGTAGTTCAGCTTGGCGGAAACGAACGAGGCGGTGAGGTACGAGAAGCCGAGCCAGGCAAACAGCAGAATCGCCAGCATGCCGCCCAAAAGCCCGCCCGCCTCCATATCAAAATATGGAAACAGGGAGTAATCGTTCCAGGTTTGGGCAAAGGACTGCCCCTGCATCCATTGATTCAAGTAGGCCAGAACGAAGTAGCCCGCGTAGCCGGCCAGAATCCCCCAAAAGGCGATTCGTATTTTCTTGCCGGAAAGGGCAAAGCGGGGGGCGAAAAAAATATCCCTGTAATCGTAGGTCAATTTCCGCACGCGGTGGCAAAAAAGTCCGGCGTTCAGGAATTGTCAAGCCCGAACGAATCCTGCCATATTGGGCAAGGGCCGCAAATCCCCAATTCCTATTCTTCAGGTGCGATTTTGCCCAAAAAAAATCCCGCCCTGAAACTTCGGGGGCGGGATTGAAGTGCATCATCCACCCGGGCGGTACGCTCACACCCGGGGGATTTTAGGCCTTACTTCTTTCCTTTCTTTTTGGCCTTTTTGGTCTTTTTCATTTTCTTCATCCGAAGAATCACCTCCTTAATTTTAGGGTTATCTGGATCAGACGAGAAAAATGAAACTTTGGGAAGACCGGCCCGGCTTTAAAAGCCCCGTTTTTTTGTCAACTTCTTCCATCCGGCGATATTAAAACGACTTAGCAAAAACTTGTCAAGAAATTTTTTTGTTTTTTCGCTTTTTTGTTGCGGCGGTTGTTTGTACCTCCGGCCCAAAATTTATTTAATCAACCGGCAATTTTTCGCCGGTAGTGCAAGTTGTTTGAAAGCAAGTCGTTAGCAAAAAATTTGATTTTTCATAGGGAAAATTAGATTACACTTCATCCAATATTCACCAATTTTAAAGCCCCGTCCGGCGGGCCCAAATTATCTCCGGTAGCGAATTTGGGGAATGAAAAAAATCTTAAGTCGTTTGTTTGAAAAAAGTTAGGCCGGGATTCGGGCGGGAATTCAGACCGGTTGGCGGGGATTTTTTGAAATTGGCACGGCCTTTGATAAATAAACGTCTCGAGAGTGAGAGGATAAAAACTCTACCTCCTTTTCAACGTCTTACGCCTCCTCCCCGCCCGGTGTGTGGCGACACCGGGCGGGGTTCTTCTTTTTTGCTGAATAAATTCCAACGCACCCCGGCCGCAAAAAGCTCCCCTTTTTGGCCCGAATCTAAAAAGTTGACAAAGCCGAATTCCCCTCTATATTGATCGAAAATTCATTCCCCGGTAACTCAACGGTAGAGTGAGCGGCTGTTAACCGCTAGGTTGTAGGTTCGAATCCTACCCGGGGAGCTTTTACGCCAAAAAAGGGGCTTGCTTTGGGGGGGGGATGCTATATGTTCCGACTCATCATGAACAGGGTTTTTGACCGTTTCGGACAATCTGTAAATAAGGAGGGTGGGATGAAACGTTTGCAAATGTTTTTGGCCGCTTTTCTTCTTGTCTTTCTGCTGCCGCTGATTTCGGCCGCGCAGGATTCCATCCCAAATGCCGGCTTTGAACAGTGGACGGCGGGGGACCCGGAGGGCTGGCTGACTTCCAATGCCGACCCTTTCTATAACGTCACGCAAAGTTCCGACGCGCATTCCGGAAACTGGGCGGCCCATGGAACTGTCGCCGATTTTTTCGGTTTCGCCATCCAACCCTACCTCATCGCCGCGACGGCGGGGGAGCCGGGGATTCCGATAAATGAGCGCTGGGCCTCCGTGCGCGGCTTTTACAAAATGAATCCCGACTCGGGGGATAAATTCATCGTGGATGTCGTGTTCAGCAAGGCCTCCAATCCCGTCGCCGCCGGCGGCTTTGTGGATTCCAACGTCGTTTTGTCCTATCAGGAATTCGTGGTGAATATGACCTATTTTTCCAGCGACGTTCCGGATACCGCCTTTATCACCATAACGATGGTCGGCCCCAACGGCGCGGATTACCACAACGGTTCGGTTATGATAGTGGACGACATCTCTCTATCCGGCGTTGCGACGGCAGTAGAGGAACAAGCCGACCAAAAACCGATGGATTTTGAACTGCGGAATTACCCGAACCCCTTCAACCCCCAGACCACCATTTCCTATATTCTGCCCCAAAGCTCCCCGGTCCGGCTGCAAATTTTCAACCTGCTGGGACAGCCGGTGCGGACTTGGGCCGAGGAGGAACAGAGCGCCGGGCGGCATTCGGTTGTTTGGGATGGACGGGATGACAACGGAAAGGCGCTTTCCAGCGGCGTTTATTTTTACCGCCTCGAGAGCAAAGGGCGTTCGGAAGTAAAAAAAATGCTTCTGTTGAAGTAACCGGAAGGGGGGAGCATCCTCCCTTTCCCTTGCGCAATTCAACCCGCGCCGGTATTTTTTGCAAAGATGGCAAAATCGAAGCAAAAAATATCCGGCGTTATGTTTTTCTTTTTTTTGGTTCTGCTCTTCGCACGGACGCTGCCGGCGGAGACGCTGATTCCCAAACTCTCTGTCTGGAACTATTTTGCGGATGCGGCCTATCCAAGCGGTGCGTGGAACCAAACAGGATACGACGATTCCGGCTGGCCCTCCGGAGCGGGAATTCTGGGATATGGGGAAGCGTATGTTGCCACGACGGTGGCCTACGGTCCCGACGCTAACAACAAGTACATCACCACCCTTTTTCGCCATTCGTTTCAACTGAATTCCGACCCGGCACAGATAACCCAACTGACCCTTTCCGCCAACTACGACGACGGGTTTGTCGTTTACCTGAACGGAACCGAAATTGCCCGCCGGGCCATGCCGGGCGGGACCATTGTCCATTCCACACTTGCCTCCTCGCACGAGGCGGGGGCATACGAAGCGATTGACGTCTCCGGCTTCATTGGCAATCTAATCCAAGGAACCAACCTTCTGGCCGTGGAGGTGCACCAAACCACGGCCAACAGCACCGATTTGGTTTGGGATGCCGAGTTGGTTTCGAGCAACAGCCAAGTGGAATTTATCTGGTCGGGCGCCGTCACGCCGAGTTCCGCCGTGGTGAAGGCAAAACTGATTCCGGACGGCGGCATCGCCCGTTTGGCGGTAAGCGCTGCGCCCGATTTTTCCTCCTCCATTTATTCTAACTGGGATACGGCGGTAACGACGGAAAACAACCGGGTCGTCCGTTTGGAAGCGACGGGGCTTGCCCCAAGGCAAAGATATTACTACGCCGTGGAAGTGAACGGCACGCTCGACACCGGAATTGTGGGGCGGTTTGAAACCTTTCCGACTGACACCGGCATGTTTACGATTGCCATGGGCTCCTGCGCCCAGACCGGCTCGAACAGCCAGTCGTTTGCCACGATTCATTCCCTCAATCCCCTTTTCTTTCTCCATCTCGGGGACATGCATTACCAGAACATTGGTGTGAACGACCCGAATTTGTTCCGCCAGGCGTATGAAACCGTGCTTTCCTCTCCCAACCAATCCCGGCTTTACCGGGATTTTGCTCTCGCCTATATTTGGGACGACCACGATTTCGGCCCCAACAATTCCGATTCCACTTCGCCGAGCCGCTCGGCCTCCCGGGCCACCTACCGGGAATACGTGCCGCACTATCCCCTGGCAGCAGGGATGGGGAACGCACCGATTTATTACACGTTTGACGTGGGGCGGGTGCATTTCATCGTCTGCGATTCCCGCTCGGCCCGCAGCCCGGAGTTTGCGGTGGATGACGCTTCCAAGACGATGCTGGGGACGACGCAGAAGGCCTGGTTCAAGCAGGAGCTTTTGAATTCCAAATCCAATTATCCCTTGCTCGTCTGGGTGAACACGCTCCCCTGGATTGGCTCCCCCGGCGGCGGGGATGCCTGGTACGAATACACGAATGAACGGCGGGAGTTAGCGGATTTCATCAAGGCCAATGGCATAAAAAATATTTGCATGCTCTCTGGCGACGCCCATATGCTGGCGATTGACGACGGCACGAACAGCGACTACGCCACCGGCGGCGGCGCGCCCTTTCCCGTGATGCATTCCGCCTCGTTAGACCAGACCCCTTCCCTCAAAGGGGGGCCCTACAGCCACGGCGCCTTTCCGGGGCGGGGGCAGTTCGGCGTGATGACCGTCTTCGACCGGCAGGAGAGCTTGCGCGTGGTTTGGAGCGCCCGGGACTCTGCCAACAACGAGAAAACGGCCTATAGCTTTGTCGTTTGCGAAAACGGCGTGAAGGGGGATTTGAATCTGGATGGAAGCTTTTCACCCGCCGACGTGGTGGCGCATCTGGTGTGCGTTTTTGACGACAACACGGGAAACTGCAACCCCTGCCTTTCGGATTTGAATTGTAGCGGGGACCTCACCCCGGCGGATACGGTTTTGGAGCTCTTCCGCGTTTTTTCCAACGAGCGGCTCCCCTCCTGGTGCGGGCTGTAACGGAAATTTACGGGCGGAAGAATCTAATCCACGACCTGCCGGTCGGCAAAGGCGCGCAAAAGAGTTCCCTGATCGACAAATTCCAAATCCCCGCCAACGGGAACGCCCCGGGCAATGCGGGTGACGCGAACCCCCAACGCTTTTAATTCTCGCGCCAGATAAGTCGCTGTGGCTTCCCCTTCGGTGGAGGGGTTGGTGGCCAAAATAACTTCCTTGACCTCGCTTTTTGCCCGTTGCAACAACTCTTTGACGCGCAGTTCCCCCGGCCCGACGCCATCGAGGGGGGACAAAACACCTCCCAAGACGTGATAGCGCCCGCGGAACTCGCCGCTTTTTTCGATGACCGCCAAATCGGCCGGTTCTTCCACCACGCAGAGAGTTGTTGCATCTCGCTTGGCATCCGAACAAATGGGGCAGGGGTCGGTGTGGGTGTAGTTGAAGCAGAGCGAGCAGGCCCGGATTTTTCCCTTCAAATCCAAGAGCGCCTCGGCCAAAAACTGCACCCGCTCGGCATCCGCTTTCAACAAATGAAAAGCCAGCCGCGCGGCGGTCTTTTTGCCGATGCCGGGGAGCCGGGAAAACTCCTCTATTAAGCGGTCGACGGGAGAGCCATTGGAATTCACAGAGGAAGTATAACACCCGGGAATAAGAGCGGCAAGACGGGACAGAAAAGCGCTTGACAATCTGTTTTTCCGCTTCATCTTACCAGCAAGACAAAGGACTAACGGATGCGGTAATGAAACTACTTGTCCCGAAGCTCGTCGAGGGAATACTATCGGTCAGCTTTTTCCTCCTCGCACTTACCTCTTTGTCTATTGCCCAGCAGCCCGTCTTCGGCCCACCGGTAAACTTAGGGCCGAGGATTAATACGGCCTCTCACGAATTGGACCCCTTCCTCACCGCCGATGGGAAAAAGCTGTTTTTTTCCGACGGCGCGGATATTTGGTTTTCCGAATGGCTCAACAACAATTGGACGCAGGCCGTAAGATTAGCACCGCAGATTAACTATGGTATCCATTACCAAGTTTCCCCAAGCGTTTCGCCGGACGGACAAAAACTGTATTACGTGGATGCTTCAAGGGATGGTTATTACTGGGACATTTGGGTTTCAATTTGGGATTCTTCAACTAACAACTGGGGTACCGCTCAACATTTAGATTATCCCATAAACACCGCAGGCGTCGAATTTTCCGCAAGAATAGGCCCGGATGGTAGAAAACTTTATTTTAGCACCAGTTATTGTTGTGATAGTCTTTACCCGGATGGCCGCTGCGGCTTTTATGTGAGTGAATGGAACGGAAGCAGTTGGTCTTTACCAGAATTCTTAGGCGGAGGCCAATGTGAAGTCTCCCAGTATCCGTCAGTCACTGCTGACCTTCAGGAGCTTTATTATCATCAGTATGTGAGTGACGGGGGAAGCATCTTCGTGAACTGCTGGGAACAATCAACATGGGGGCCGCAAATAGATCTACGGCCACAACTTGGTGGGCGGACAGCAACGCCTTTTATTACATCAACAGGCGACAGTCTGTTCTTTTCAGCCTGCAATGATTTCCCTGGCTTTGGAGGATGCGATATTTGGTTAGCTACACGAATGCTTTCCGGCGACTTAAATTTGGACAGTCAATTGACTGCGGCAGATGTAGTTTTGGAACTAAACAAGGTATTTCTGGAAGAATCGTATCCAGCCCCCCCTGCGGCGGGAGAAATGACCTGTGATGGAAATTTTACGCCCGCCGATGTTGTGGTTTTGCTCCTACGAGTATTTGGAAACATTAAATCATCGACAATGTTAGGAGACTAAAAAGTAAATTAATCATAAACAGGAGGAGATATGGAATTATCTTATCGGATGAGCAAGGGTATTTTGTTGTCAGCATTGTTGCTGCTAAATTTTTCAGCAGGTTCTGCGCAAGAACCATCGTACGACACGACTGGTTGTTGGACAAACTCCTCCGCTACCGCCTCTGCGCTGGGAATTGATACCATAAAGGCGATCGCAATTTTTGCTTGCAAAACGACCGCTTCAACAACGGCTAAGCCGGTTTGGGCTGATAGTATTTGGGATTCTTCTTTGCAGCATAGCGTTCCTCGTTATTACAAAGATAACTCCCTTGGAAAATACATAATGAGTGCAGTTGCATCCGGTCGAACCAGCACTACTTGTTGGACTTCGACGTACCCTGTGCCCGATCCCTTGGGAGGCGGTTCCGACGAGCCTTTCGGGTTTCAGTTTTTCGATGACGTTATGAGGCAGGCGGACGATTCCATAAACTTCGCAAATTTCGACCGGGACCAAGATGATACCGTCGATGCCTGTTTCTTTGTCGTTGTGAACCACAGCGGTAATTCCGGAGCGTGGCTTGGACTTACTTCATGGGAGTATCGCACCAAGGACACTAACGGCACCGGCGACACGGTAATAGTCGCACCCGATAAATTGGCTTTGATTCGGAGCTCTCAAAAAAATCGAGCAATGGCGATTTGCACCCATGAATGGGGGCACGCTCTCTTTGGGCCAAATGACTACTATGGGCAGAGCGGCGTTGGCAATTGGGGATTGGGAGCTTTTTCCGTAATGGGTTACGAAAGAGGGTTTCCTGGCGACGGTCGCCCCGTTCCGGTTGACCCGTTGAACCGAGTAAATGTCGGTTGGGTTTCACCCATAACGATTTCGCAACCACTCTATCAGCAAGCCATTTCTGATTATTTGACAACAGGAACTGTTTATAAGCTTACTTACACTTCAAATCAGTACTTTTATATAACTAATTACAGAGGAGAAGTCTTTGCAAATAATCCTGCTTCTTTCTGGCAAGATCAATATGGCGGGCACGGTTTATTAATTTGGCATGTGGGCGGCCCTTATGTAGGCAATACAGGTGTTGTAGATGTTGAACTGGCGAGCGGATTATACAATATGAATAGCAATTGTGACACAATTAGCTCAAACCCAGTTTCTGGAAAGGACAGTTTGGATTGTGCAAACATAAATTCTAATCCTGTCATTGGATACAACCCCGACAACGTACAAAGTGGTTGGTGCTTTTGGAATTCTCTGCCCACGAAAACTACGTTTGACGGCAAAAGTTGTACTGCTCCCCTTTAGTCAAGCGGCCTGATATGGAGTCATCGGGCTGAGGTTATAGGTTTTCTCGAACCTGTTCGGCGGCTGGTAGCCCAGGGCCGAGTGCAGGTAGGTTTCGTTGTACGTTTCGATCCAGCCGTTCA
>DATLYY010000037.1 GCA_035574275.1 Verrucomicrobiia bacterium | reverse complement strand
GAGGGGGAACAGGGAAAGTCAGGTCATTGCAGGAGAGGGAGGGGCAGGCCGTTGGGGCTGCCCCTACGCCTTTCCTTTTTTTGTTTCTTTTCTTTTACGTGCTCGGGTTTTAAAACAGCCGTGAAAGTGGAGACGGGACATGTTATATGATAGGTCCTCTCCATGCGGCCGTCTGTGTAGTTGAACTGCCCGCACGCGACGGACTCCGCGCGGGCGCAGGTCTGGTCTAATCCGCTTTCCCTTTCAAGGAGAAGCGGGGGTTTGGCCACAAAAAAGCGGCTGTCCTTTCCCCCCGACCATTGAGGGGAAATCAACCCCATAAGGAGGTAAAGCCGTGGATTATGGTCGGTACCGGCTTTCGGTCTCCTTTTGGGGTTCGGCCCGGACACGCCAGTTGCGCCGATGCCGACCCGATGCACGAAATACAGAGATTGGAGAATCGAGAATCGAGATTTGACCCCGAACCCAACCCCTGTTAAAGAGGGTTTGCGGCTTGGGGGTTGGCCCTTGCCACGTCCCTCTACTAAAGGCCCGCCCTGCGAAATTCCCTCCGAAGTAGTTGTGATTTTGGAGGAGGGAAAGGACAGACACATTGGTCTGCCCCTACAAAGACCCGCTGTGAAATTCTCACCCGAAGTTGGGGTGAATTTGCAACCTCACCCCCTGGCCCCCTCTCCGATGCGGAGAGGGGAAAAAGGCACAATATATTGTGCCCCTACGAAAGACAAAAAAACAAAGACAGGCGAACACAAGGTTCGCCCCTATGAAAACAAAAACGGACAGGCACGGGGACTTGCCCCTTTAGAGGGATTTGTACACCGTGTCAAGAAAAAAGCCGCTCCGTTTGGGGCGGCTTTTTATTTGGGAAGTTTTTTGGGCTACGTTAACATGGAAACGGCTGGCCGCCGAAGACGGCGTTTAAAATCAAGACCAAATCGGCCGGGGTGATGGAAGCATCGCAGTTGGCGTCCAGTATCTCCGGCGGGCAGTCGCCGGTGCCGGAAAAGATGCAATTCAGGGCCAAAACCACGTCCGCAGGGGAAAGCATGGAATCAAAATTCAAATCCCCCACCTGTCCGAAGCGCAAAACGAACAGCCAGCCGTCCAGATTGGAGGCATAGACATACTCGTTGGCCGTATAGGGATAGGCCGACCAGCAGCCGCGGTAGTTCGAAAAGTCCGAAGCGGGATAGGTATCGTAGCGGGCCACCTCCACCAGCGTATCCGGGTTGGAAATATCCACCACCGTAACCCCGGCCTCGTAATGGGAAACGAAAACGAGGTTTCCCTTGGGATAGACGTTGTGCGGTCTTTGCGCCGCGCCGATATACTGCCCGCGCAGGTCGATATTCCCCAAATCGGCGATGTCCCAGAGCTTCATCGTCTTGCCGGCGGGGATTTCCTCCGTGGTCAAAAGCCAGTTCCGGTCCTCGGTGGCCACGGCGGAATGAACGTAGCCCGCGCCGGGAAAGATGACCCGGGTAATCTGCACGGGGGCGGCCTTGTTGGCGCAATTCCAGACCGACCAGCTCCCCTGTGACAGGCTGTCGTATCCTTCCGCTACAAAGACGGTATCGTTGCGGGCGAACATATCGTGGATGGACTGCCCGCCCGCCGGGCCGAAGCTGCCGACGAACGCGGGCGTTTCCGGATTGGCCAGACTCAAAATCACAATCGGTTGGCCGGCGAGCCCGCTCCGCTCGCAGTAGGCAAATCCCTTGAGCGTGTCGATGGAGATGGTATGGGCGGTCACGTTTCCGGCCAAATTAAGAGGAAAACTCCCCACAAAGTGCAGGCTGTCCGGCAGATATTGCAAATCGATCACCGATATTCCCTGATTCGTGCCGGAGAGTTCCGAAACGGCGTAGGCATAATGCCGGTAGGTCTCCACGTCCCGCCAGTAGTAGGTGGCCGGGGTCTGCGGCCCGGGAACAACCCCTTTTACCTGCATGGTGTGGGCGTTCACCACGGCGATGCCATCCCGCACCCCCATAATGGCGTACTCCGTGCCGTCCGGTGCGGTCCAGCCCCAGCAGTCGCTGCCGCCGGTGGTGTCGCCGGTCGCCGTGCTGTACGGAAAGCGGATTTTATCCTTGAGCCAAAGACGATAGCTGGCGGCATCCAGCGTTTGAGCCAGGGCAAAGAGGCAGGTTGCGGCCAGCAAAAACTTAAAACCGCATGCAGAAGATTGTCTCATCTTTTTTTCTCCCAACCGCATTGGAATATACGCCGGAAGCGCTTTTTTTGTAACAAAAAAAACGCCCCCGCGCGGGGGCGTTTTCGTACCGCAAATAAACTTTACTTCAGGTGCTTGTTCACCAGCTTGGTCATCTCGAACATGTTGACCTGCTTTTTGCCGCCGAAGACCGCTTTCAGCTTATCGTCGGCGTTGATCATCCGGCGGTTCTTCTTGTCCTGCAGGCCGTTCTTTTTGATGTAGGCCCAGATCTTCTTGGTCACCTCGGTGCGGGGCATCGCCTTGGCGCCGACCACCGCGCCTAAAACCGTATCCGGCATCAACGGCTTCATGAAAGCGGCGTTCGGTTTGCGTTTGGTTGCCATTATACCTCCTCCTTTTTGGTTGGTGGTTTTTGTTTCACCGGGGGAGAATCTCCTATGAAAACGCCCTTTTGTCAAGGAAAATCTTTGATTTTCCCTCGGAAAACGCATTTTTTTCGAGGGAAAACCCCAGTTTTTCGGCTTTTCGGCCTTCCGCGCCCCTCGGAAAGCTACTTTTTGGCCCTCCAGACGTAACCCAAGAACCCCAGGGCGAGGGCCAAAAAGACGGATAGGGTGAAAAAGTTTCCGAAAGCCGCCCCGAACCATTCACTCACCCGGTCGATGCCCGTAAAGTAGGCGGCATAGCTGGCAATCGTCCCCACAAGGATGGAAAGCGCCACCCCCACAAGGGCATCCCCGGCCACCATCCCGGAACCGAAGAGAATTCCCTTTTCCGTGCGGGCCGACAATGCTTCCGAGGTGGAAAATTTGCTTGCGTACCAGAAGACCAGACTCCCCACCACGATGGGGGTGGAAAGCTCCGGCGGCAGGTAAAGTCCAATCGCCACCGGGAGAGCGTGGATCCCCAAAAGCTCGATGGAAAGCCCGATGATAAGCCCGGTGGTGATGAAGGCCCAGGGAAGCACCCCGGTCATCACCCCCTGCACCACGGCGGCCATGGCGTTGGCCTGCGGCGCTTCCAAGGCATTCGGGCCGGTGAAGCCGTAGGTCTTGTTCAAAAACATAATCACCCAGCCCATCACCAAGGCGGGAATCAATACGCCGAGGAATTCGGCCAATTGCTGACGCTTGGGGGTGGCGCCGACCAAAAAGCCGGTTTTCAAGTCCTGCGAGGCGTCGCCGGCCATCGAAACGGCGATGCATACCACCGAGCCGACCATCATCGAGGCGACCATCCCCACCGTCCCGGAGACGCCGGAGGAAAGGAGAATCACGGAAACCACGATGAGCGTGCCGATGGTCATCCCGGATATCGGCAGGGAGGAGGAACCGACTATCCCCACCATCCGGGAGGAGACGGTGACGAAGAAAAAGCCGAAAAGGACGGCCAAAAGCGCCCCGAGCAAACTGATTTCGGTCTTGGGCAAAAGCCAGATGGCCAGGGCAATCAAAAACGCCCCGCCCCAGACCAGCTTGGTGGGCAAATCCTCATCCGTCCGGATTTTGGCTGTAGCGGCGGCCTGTCCCATCCCGGCCGCCACATGCTTGAAGGAGGAGATAATGGTCGGCAGGAAGCGCATCAAAGAGATAAACCCGCCCATGGCCACGGCGCCGATGCCGACGTATTTGACGTAATAGTTCCGGATATCCCCGGCGGAAAGCTCGGAGATGGGGACGGTGGCGGGCGGCAGGGGGGAACTCATAAACTTGCCGATGTAGGCCATCAACGGCCCGATACCGACATACCCCAGCACCGCGCCGGAAAAAAGCAAAAGGGCGATTTTCGGCCCGATGATGAACCCCACCCCCATCAGGGCCGGGGTGGCCTCTATCCCCATCTGCGAACCGGGAAAGAAGCGAGGGGCGAGTTCAAACCGCTCCGGCCAGAGCTTGAAGCCGGACATAAGCGTTTTGTACAAAGCGCCGATTCCCAATCCCGTAAAGACCGTTTTGGCCTTGGCCCCCCCTTCGTCCCCCGCCTCCAAAATCTCGGCGCAGGCGGTGCCTTCCGGATAGGGGAGGTTTTTGTGTTCCTTGACAATCAAATGCCGGCGCAGGGGAATCATAAACAGAATTCCCAAAAAACCGCCCAAAATCGATAGCAAAACCACCTGCCAGTTGGCGATGGTAAAGGTGAAGTTCGGCACGGTGGCCTGCCAGATTAAAAAGGCCGGGATGGTGAAAATCACTCCCGCCGCCAAGGATTCCCCGGAGGAGCCGATGGTCTGGGCGATGTTGTTTTCCAAAATCGTGCCGTTTTTCAAAATCCCGCGCAGAATAGCCATCGACATCACCGCCGCCGGAATGGAGGCGGAAACGGTCATCCCGACCTTCAGCCCCAGATAGGCGTTGGCCACGCCAAAGATCAAGGCCAAAACCGAGCCGACGATTACGGCTCGCAGGGTAAATTCAGGAATGTTTTCGGTGTGGGCAACGTAGGGCTTGAAGTCGGTGCCTGTTTTCGTTTCAGCCGCCACTATCTCCTCCCTTCGACTACGCTCAGGATCTTCGACCCGTTTTTTAGGTGCAAGGTGGCCAAAAACTACCGGGAAGGCCAAGCTCTGTCAAGTAAAAAAAGCCGTCCGCGAAAAGGCGGGTGGCTTTTTTTATTTTGTTTCTGGTGTGTAGAAAATCTCCAGTTCGGCTACTCCACCACCCGATAAGTTTTTAGGTTGTAGGGAAGCGGTCGTTTCGTCTGCCGGATAAATCAAAAATCCTAAGTTGGGCAGTTCCCCTTTCTGCCAGGTTTTGACGGCCAGCGTCACTTCTGCTTTGGCGGTGCCGGTTTTGAATCCGACTTTGCCGCTGTTGACGTGGAAAGGGGAAGCCGTTGAATCCGGCAAAGCAGATAAATTTATGCCGGAAATCCAAGGAGCCAGCATCGGACGCACCAACAGTCCCAATCCCTCTTTGGAAGTGTCTGAGTTGACCTTGAAACGTAAAAGAGCCAGATCGATTCGGGCATTTTGCAGTTCCGAGGGCAACTCAAACTTCAGAAGTAGACCGGGCCTGTCTTTACTGCTAACTTTTTCCACCAAAGCCGAACTGTTGGTGGTAAGTTTCAAGCTGGCTCCAAAAGTTGAAGAAAAGCCGGAAATTAGGATGAGTGCAAAAATGAGTTTTTTCATTTTCCCCTCCCTCACTTTACAAAGACCATACGTTTAACTTCCCGGAAGCTTGCCGTTTCTATTTTGTAGAAATAAATCCCGCTGGAAACCGACGCGCCCCGGCTGTCTGTGCCGTCCCAAATCAGCGTGTGGGTTCCGGCGGATTTTTCGCCATCCGCGAGCGTTCTGACCTTTTGTCCGAGAATGTTGTAAATCGTCAAAACCACCTTTCCCGGCACGGGTAATGAGAAACTTATGTTCGTGGTCGGGTTGAACGGATTCGGATAGTTCTGGGAAAGGGAGAATGCCCTCGGCAAAATCCCATCTTCTCCCCCGGGCGTAATTCGCGGAACGGGGGAACAGGGAGTCGGTTCCGAACCGAGGGCCGGTGAACGGTTGACCAGGCCGGAGAAATAGGAAGCAGGCGGACTGGCTGTTCCCCACCAGTTATTTTGCGCCAGAACTGTATTACCGGTGGTATTATTGACCGCCTTTCCCCCCGTTCCCGGCACAATGGAGTTGTTACCGGCATCCGCTCCGGTCTGTCCCAAGTCGACGGGGGTTCCCCCGTCCACCTGCACGTTGGGAGCGGCGTTGCTCGTATAACCGCCTACTCTCATAACCGTGGTTCGCACTGTAACCGGGTGCGAAGCGTCATTTAAAATGCCGATATTTGAAGGCGGCGGGTCGGGAACCGGAAAAATCACCTGACGGACGATGCGTATGCGGGAGCACTGAACTTTCACTCTATTGTTGGCCACTACTGCCGCATCGAAGAATTGCCCGCTGTCCAGATTGTTGGTGAAATCCAATATCCGGGTTTCACCGGCTTGATACCCTTCGGCCCGAAAACCGAAGGTGCCGGTGTAATCCTTGGAGATGATGGTGTTGTTAGAAACCTTGCCGTAGGATTTGTAGGCGTTGATGCCGTACTGGTTATTTTTGAAATAACAGCCGCTTATCGTGTCGTCGGCCTGATCCAGATAGACGGCGTAGTTAGGCTGGTCCAAGAAAGTGCTGTTCAAAATCCAAATCTTAGGGTTGCTGCTGATTACCCCGTGCATAAAGTTTTTTTCGAACAAACAGTTTTTGACGGTGTCGGGCTCGGAGTTCCGATAGTCGATGGCCGTGTAGGCATATTTGAACTGGCAATAGGCAAATTCCGCCGTGCCACCAGCTTCCACCTTCACGGTGTACCAGTCGTAAAGGCCTGTGGTTCCGGGAGAGGGCAAAAATTTTATAGAATCAGTGGACGTCCCAATCGCCCGAAGGGTTCCGCCGTTTTTGACTATAATCTCGCATTTCGCATTGTCGCTTCCCGAACTCTCGTTATCTTCGTTTCTTTGAAAATAAATCGTCGTGCCGGGCTGAATGGTCAAAGTTGCTCCAGAGTTGACTGTAATGTCTCCGGTTATTGCATACACCCCCGGCCCCCAAGTAGTGTTTGCGGTAATTGGGCCATACCAGTTGTTCACCAAAAGGTCGGCCGCGGCAGATGATCCAGCAGTCAAAGACGTTGTTATCCTCCGCACGGCTAAATGGGTAGGAATATTCTGTCCACTTGAAGCACTTGGAGAAGCATTGCTGTTGGGGTTACTTTATACTGCTCCCCATTAGTGACAGGGTAGGATGAATGGAGTAGATTGTGGCTGAATTCACAAGGAGGATTCAGCGATGCGGAAGCGGGTCTTTGACGGCAAGACCAAAGCGAAAGTAGTTTTGGAGGGGTTGCGGGGGC
>DATLYY010000036.1 GCA_035574275.1 Verrucomicrobiia bacterium | reverse complement strand
GAGGGGGAACAGGGAAAGTCAGGTCATTGCAGGAGAGGGAGGGGCAGGCCGTTGGGGCTGCCCCTACGCCTTTCCTTTTTTTGTTTCTTTTCTTTTACGTGCTCGGGTTTTAAAACAGCCGTGAAAGTGGAGACGGGACATTTTATATGATAGGTCCTCTCCATGCGGCCGTCTGTGTAGTTGTTCTGTCCGCGCGCGACGGACTCCGCGCGGGCGCAGGTCTGGTCTAATCCGCCCAACCCTTTCAAGGAGAAGCGGGGGTTTGGCCACAAAAAAGCGGCTGTCCTTTCCCCCAGGCAATGGAGGAAATCAACCCCGAAAGGGTGGGGAATCCGTGTTCTTTGCCATACCGGCTCCCTTATCCTTTTGGGGTTCGGCCCGGACACGCCAGATGCGCCGAGCCGACCCGATGCACGACAGAGATTGGAGACTGGAGATTAGAGATTCGTCCCCACCTCACAACCCCTGTAAAAGAGGGATGGCGGTTTGGGGGTTGGCCTCAGCCGCGTCCCTCTACTAAAGGCCCGCCCTGCGAAATTCACTCTGAAGTTGTAGTGAATTTGCTGATGAGAAAAGCGGGCACAATATATTGTACCCCTACAAATGCAACCTCCCCTTAATCCCCTCCTTCGTAAGGAGGGGACAAAACGAAAGGGCACGTAGCAACGTGCCCCTACGGGCGAACACAAGGTTCGCCTCTACAGATAAGGCAGAGATTAGAGACTGGAGATTAGAGATTCGTACACCCCGCACCGCCCGGGCGAGGAGACCTCGCCCCTACAAAAACGAGAAGGCAGGGGGACAGAAAAATGGGTGGGTGATTTAGGGGGGTGGTTTTGCCGATAATTTGAAAGAGATGCGCCGCTTTGCAAAGAAAATTTCAGTCGCCTTATTTTTCGGCATTTTGGCATTTCCTCTTTCCGCTTTTTGCCAAGTCGATACCGCCTGGGTGCGGCGTTACAATGGACCCGCGGGTAAAGAAGAACAGGCTAAAGGGTTGGTAGTTGACGATAGCGGCAATATATATGTTACCGGTTTCAGTTTTGGTCTGGGAAATAATAGCGACCTTGACTTTGCCACAATAAAATATGACCGACATGGCAATGAAGTTTGGATTCGGCGACATAGCAGTTCGATTAATAGCGGGACGGATTCACCGGAAGCTCTTGTATTAGACAAAAGGGGTAATGTATATGTTACCGGGATAAGTTATAACGACTACTTCACTATAAAATATGATTCTCAGGGAAGTCAGCTTTGGACGGCTCGTTACAACGGCCCCGGCAATGGTGAAGACTGGGCCACCGACGTTTGTGTCGATGAAGAAGGCTTTGTTTATGTCACAGGGCTTAGTGTAGGAGCAGGCACCGACCGCGATTACGCAACTGTTAAATACGATTCAAACGGCAATCAGCTTTGGGTTGTACGCTATGACAACCCCCAGCACAACGGTGATCACGGTCACCTGATTGCTGTTGATAAAAATGGCAATGCGTATGTGAGCGGCCATACAAATTGGACGAACCTTTCTGGGGGAGTGCAATGGGTCACGATTAAATACGACTCAATGGGCAACGAGCTCTGGTTGAGGGATACCATTAGGTGGCAAACGAGTTATTCTAATGGCCCGACCGATCTTAAACTGGACTCTCAGGGAAATGTTTACGTCTGTGGCGGAATGGAAGACAGTGTTACTAAAATAGATTACACTATAATTAAATATGACGGGCAGGGTAAGCTACTTTGGTCAGCGCGCTTTAACGGGCCTGCAAACGATGATGATTGGGCTGTTGCAATTGACTTTGACAAAGAGGGTAATGTACTTGTAACCGGCTTCAGCCGTGGAATTGGAACAGATGGAGACATCACCACATTCAAGTACGATTCACTGGGCAATGAGCTTTGGGTGCAACATTTCAATGGGCCGGGAAACGGCTACGATGCAGGATATGGGTTAAGGGTTGATAGTGCTGGTAATGTTTATGTTGCCGGTACGAGTGTAGGAAACGGCACTAACCGAGATTACATTTTGTTGAAATATGACACAAATGGAAATTTGCTTTGGGAGAAACGGTACAACAGCTCTCTCAACTCTGTTGATGAAGCCTGGGCAATTTCAATAGACCGAAGTGGAAATATAGTTGTCACGGGAAGAAGCATCGGAAGCTCTACACCCTATGATTACGACTTTGCTACTATAAAATATTCTCCCCTCCCCATCCTCAAAGGAGATTTGAATTTAGACGGGGTAATGACCTTGGCGGATGTGGTTTTGATGCTGAATTTTACGTTTAATGGAACGCCGTTCCCGGCGGCGCCTGCGGCCGGGGATTTGAACTGCAATGGAACGATTTCGCCGACGGATGTGGTGATTCTTTTGCAGATTTTCTTTCTTTCGGTTTCACCGCCCTGTTAGAATAACGGGCACAATGTATTGTGCCCCTACAAAAACAAAAACGGGCAGGCGCGGAGGCCGGCCCCTACAAGGGCTCCCGCGACTGAAGTCGCGGCTACCAAAATTATGAACTGTTTATTTTCCCTTGACCGCAACAGGAACGCGGGCGGAGGTGGTTTTTCCGTTTTTGCGGATGGTTTTGACGGTGATGCGGGGCTTTTTTTTGGAGTTCGATTTGGAAAAATCGATGGCCTCTTCCAGGGCCTCGTCGATGGTGGAAACGAAGACGAATTTTATGTCCTTTTTGATTTCCGCCGGCAGGTCGTCAAAATCCTTTTTGTTCTGCTCCGGCAAAACCACGGTTTTGATCCCCGCCCGGTGGGCCGCCAAACATTTTTCCTTCAGCCCGCCGATGGGGAGCACCAGCCCGCGCAAAGTGATTTCGCCGGTCATCGCCAGATACGGCTTGACCGGAAGCTCCGAAAAAAGGGAAGCCAGGGCGGTGACCATGGTGATGCCGGCGGAAGGGCCGTCTTTGGGAATGGCCCCTTCCGGGACGTGCAGATGGATATCGAAATGCTCGAAGAAATCTTCCGGAATGCCGTATTTTTTGGCCGAGGAGCGCAAATAGGAGAGGGCCGCTTGGGCCGATTCCCGCATCACGTCTCCCAAATTGCCGGTCAAAGTCAGATTTTTCTTGCCGCGCATTTTGGTCGCCTCGATAAACAGAATCTCCCCGCCGGAAGGGGTCCAGGCCAGACCGGGAACCACGCCCACTTGCGAACTGCGGGTGGAAAGCTCCGGATAGTAGCGGGCGGCACCCAGGAAATCGGAGAGGTTTTCGCCGGTGACGGTGATTTTCTTTTCTTCTTCCGAGGCCACTTTTTTGGCCGCCTTGCGGCAGAGGGTGGCCAAGTAGCGGTCCAGGTTGCGCAAGCCCGCCTCGCGGGTGTAGTCCCGGACGATTTTTTTCAGCGCCTCTTCCTTGATTTCCAACTGCTCGGCTTTCAGCCCGTGGTTTTCCAGCTCCCGCGGGATGAGAAATTTTTTGGCAATGGCGATTTTTTCCAAATCGGTGTAGCCGGGGAGCTCGATTACTTCCATCCGGTCGCGCAAAACGGCCGGGATGGGGTCCAAATAATTGGCGGTGGTGATGAAAAGCACCCGGGATAAATCGAAGGGAACATCCAGGTAATGGTCAGAGAAGGTATTGTTCTGCTCCGGGTCTAAAACCTCGAGCAGGGCGGAGGCCGGGTCGCCGCGGAAATCCTGCCCCACTTTGTCGATTTCATCCAGCATGAAAATCGGATTGTTGGCTTCCGAACGGCGCAATTCCTGAATGATGCGGCCGGGGAGCGCGCCGACGTAGGTGCGGCGGTGGCCGCGGATTTCCGCCTCGTCGTGCATGCCGCCGAGCGAAATGCGGGAAAATTTCCGCCCCATGGCGCGGGCGATGGAACGGCCGAGGGAGGTTTTCCCAACGCCGGGAGGGCCGACGAAGCAGAGGATGGGGCCCTTCAAGGTGTCTTTTAATTTCCGGACGGCCAGAAACTCCAGAATCCGATCTTTCACTTTTTCCAAGTCGAAATGGTCCTCGTCCAGAATTTTTTTGGCCTGCTTGATGTCCAGAACGTCTGTGGTCGATTTGCTCCAGGGAAGCGCCACCAGCCAGTCCAGATAGTTGCGCGAGACGATGTACTCCGCCGAGGCCGGGTTCATGCGGGAAAGCCGCTCCAGCTCTTTTTTGGCCGCCTCGAGCGCCAGGGGGGGCATTTGGGCCGCCTCGATTTTTTTGGCAAACTCCTCCTGCTCGGCGGTCCGCTCGTCCGATTCCCCCAGCTCCTTCTGGATGGCTTTCAATTGCTCGCGCAAAATGTATTCTTTTTGCGATTTTCCCATTTCGGAGGCGGCGTCGGTCTGGATTTTGCGGGAAAGTTCCAGAACCTCGGCCTCCTTGAGCAGGATTTTGTGCACTTTGAAAAGGCGCTGGCGGACGTCGAAGGTTTCCAGTACCTCCTGCTTTTGCGCCACGGGGAGATTCAAGGAATTGGCCACCAGGTCCGCCAGCTTTCCGGGGTCTTCCGTGTTCAGGGCGGAAATCTGCAGCTCCTCGGACAGATAGGGGGCCAGCCCGACGATTTTTTTGACGGAGTCGGTGATGTTCCGCACCAATGCCTCCACTTCAACTGTTTTTTCGAAGCGCTCGGCAACCTCCTCCACCTCGGCGGTGAAGTAGGGCTCGGTCTTTATGAATTTTTTCAGCCGGATGCGGGAGGACCCCTGCACCAAGAAGCGGACGGAGCCGTCCGGGAAGCGGAGCATTTTGATCACCTGCCCCAAGGTGCCGACCGTATAGATGCCTTCCGGGGCGACTGTTTCCTCCTCCTCGTTTTTCTGGGAAAATAACCCGATGGGGCGCCCGGCCATCACCGCCTCGTCGATCAGCCGGGCGTAGCGCTGGTCGGAAACCATTAAAGGGGTCAAAAAAGCGGGAAAGACCACCACCCCGCGGGTGGGAAGAATCGGCAGCTCCCCCAGCCCTTTTTTAATTTCCTCTTCCAGCTTCAACTCTTCTTTAGCCGTTTTTCCCACGGACTTTCCCCTCTTAAGCGATCGGTATCTTGGTGGTTTTTTCTTCCGGACCCACCCGGTGCAGACGGACGATCAGGATGCCGTCTTGATAGGAAGCCTTGACCGATTCCTTATCCACGGAGAAGGGGACGTGGATGTTTCGCTCAAACCGGCCGGCGATGATTTCCTTGTTCCGGCAGGCGATGGAGTCCTCAATTTTGGGGGTCTGCCGTTCTCCCCGGATGGTCAAAATCCCTTCCTTGAACAGAATGGAAAGCTTTTTCGGATCGATGCCGGCGATTTCGGTCAAGACCACGATTTCGTTTTTGGTCTCAAAAACATCCGTGGGGGGGCGCCAGATGTGGGTGTGGGTGAGCAGTGGGGAGCGGCGGAGCTTGTAGAAATGGTCGAAGATTAAATCCATCTCCTCCTGAATCTGCTTGATATCCTTTAAAAAATCCTTCTTTTCCTCTTCGGCCATAGATAATCTCTTACCCTATATTAACATCGGCCTTGTCCCAAGGCAAGTTGATTAAATTTTGACCAAAAAAAACCGGTCCCGCCTTCGGGCGGGACCGGGGTATTTTTTTGTTTCTTCCTATTTCTTCGGCGAAACGACCGGATTGGAATCCATTGGGAGCTCCTCGGTCTCGCCCGAGGCATCCACGCAAAGCTCCCCGCAGACCTCGCCGGAACCGCCGAAGATGCACGAAAGGCCGGCCACGACGTCCGACGGGGAAAACAGGCCGTCCCGGTTCAAATCGGCGGCGCAAACCGACTGGGTCGGCTGCATCCCGCCGAACACGATGTTCAACAGCGTAACCACATCCACCGGGGTGAAGGAGCCGTCGCCATTCAGGTCGCCGCGCATGAACTCACCCGCCTGGGCCAAAAGAGCGGCCAGGCTGGCCGGCTGCGGGCCTCCCGGACAGTTGATGTGGGTCAGTTCATTGGCAGACGCCAATTGCTGGGCCGTGGGCTCCGGCTGCCTGTCGACGATGGCGTTTTGAACCATCGTCAAAACCTGCGTGGTGGAATAGGTGTAGTTCACCGCGCAGGAACTCAACACGGCCGCCACGCCGTGGCGGGCGAGCTTTTGGTAGCCGCCGCCCCCCAGGTTGATGGCCTGTTGCAGCGAGAGGTTCGGGTTCAAACCGACCGCGCTCATTTGCGACTGGGTCAGCCCGAAGGTCATCCGGAAGAGGGATGCGGTCGTGGCGCTCCCGCCGTAGGGGGAACCCAGGCTGGCAATGGAGGCGGCCACGCACTGGGAGACCGGGTCGCCGGCCTGATCCCAGAGACGGGTGTGATTTTTCCAGAAGCCGGGGGTGCAGCCCTCGAACTGCGGTGTGCAGTTGAAGCTGATGTCGCAACTGGAATGACAGCCGAAGTTGTTGGTGGCATCCAGAAGGATGGTCACCGGGCCGGAAAGCCCCGCCGTGTAGGTGATGCACGAGGTCCCCTGCCCGCCGGTGATCACCCAGTCGTTGCCGGGAGAGCTGATTGTCCAGTTGTAGTTGGCAAACCCCGCGGGCCCGCAATAGATGTTGCCCGAAGAGCCGCAGACCGGCAGGGTTGACGGAGGGGCCAAAACGCAGGGGGTCGGGTTGGGCACCGAGATGCTCCGGGTGCAGGTGCTGATGCAGCCGTTGCCGTCCACGATGGTCAAAGTAAAGGTGCAGGTGCCGCCCACCGCCGGCGGAATCCAGGAAACGCACTGGCTGGTGCTGGAACCGTCGATGGTGCCGCAGTCCACCGACCAGCTGTAGGACGCCATGCCGTCCGGCCCGCAGAACAGGCTGACAAGCGGCACACCGGAACCGGCGCAAACGGGCGTTCCGAAACCGGGACCCTCATTAATACTGCAGGCCGGGGTCTCGTATACCGTCACCATGAAGCTGCAGTCGTCCGAATTTCCACAATCATCGGTTGCCACACAGGTGATGGTGGTGGTGCCGACCGGATAAGGAGCACCTAAGCCCTGCCCGTCGCTGCGGGTACAGGTCACAGGCACATCCCCGTCACAGTTATCCGTAGCAGTCGGCGGGTTGAAGCTAATCGGAGCACCCGCGCAAACCGCGATGTTATCCGGACAAGCCGTCAAAACCGGCGCCGTGACGTCCTGCACGTTGATGGTCTGCGAAGCCGTGGCCGAGTTGCCGCAGGCGTCCACAGCCGTCCAGGTGCGGGTCACGCTGTACTCCTGCGGACAGTTCCCCGGAGTGGTCACATCAACAAAGGTCAAGCCCGGGTTCGGGTCGCACAGATCGGCCGCCGATGGATTGGAGAAGACCGGAACCGCCGGACACTCCACCCGGTAACCGGCATCCACCCCCGAGATCGTCGGGGCCTGGGTGTCCTGCACAATTATTGTCTGTTTGCAGCTGTCGCTGTTACCCGAAGCATCCGTGATAATCCAAGTATTGATGAGCGTATACTCCTGCGGGCAATTGCCGGGAATCGAATCCTGCCGGAAGGCAATGATTGGATTGGGATCACAATTATCCTGCGGTGTGGGATCGGGAGGGGGAACCAACTGAACGCCACACTCCACGGTGAGCGGACCCGGATCCGGGCAGTTCACCAAAACCGGCCTTTCGTTATCCCGAACAGTCACTGTAAATGAACAAGAACTGGAGTTACCGCAGTCATCGGTGGCCGTGCAGGTAACGGTCGTGACCCCCACTGGAAAAGCCGTGCCGGAAGGCGGCACGCAAACCACCGAAGGAGTTGGGGCGCAGTTGTCCGTGGCGGTGGCGGTGAAATTCACAACCGCATCACAGGTGGCCGGGTCGTTATTCACATCAATATTGGCCGGGCAGGTGACGATCGGAGCCGTATTGTCGTTGACCGTGATAACCTGCTGGCAGGTGGCCACGTTTCCACAGGCGTCGGTGGCCGTCCAAGTCCGGGTAATAATATTGTTGCAGCTTGAACCCGGATTGGACTGGGTCTCATTAAATTGAACCTGAATTACTCCGTCGCAGTTGTCGGTCGCGGTCACCACGGCTGGTGCCGGAACGTCTGCATAGCACTGCAAAGAGGCATTCTGCGGACAGCCCGCCAGCACCGGCGGGGTATTATCGTCCACCGTTATAGTCTGGGTGCAGGTGGCAAAATTGCCGCAGGCATCGGTGGCTCTGTAGGTACGGGTGATAATCTTCGGACAGGAACCGGAGGCCACGTCCCCATCGTGGGTCACCGTGACGCCGCTGCAGTTATCCGACGCGGTAACTGAGCCGATATTTACCGGCGGCACGTCCGCCAGGCATTCCACCGTGACGGGGCCCGGGCAACTGATGGTCGGCTTGGTCGTGTCCACAACTTGAACGGTTTTTGAACAGAGGCTGCTGCACTGGTCGGCGTTTTTAATCTTCAAGGTCAAAGTATAAGGGGCGTTGCAGCTGGAACCGGCCAGAACCGAAACGCACTGGCTGGTGGTCGAGCTGCTGATAGTGCCGTTGCCGGAAATGGACCATTCGTACGAAGCCGCACCCGCCGGGCCGCAGTGGTTGTTGCTTGACTGCGGACAAACGGAATCGGCTCCGTCTATGCTGCAAATCGGCAAAGGAGAAATCGTGACTGTTTTGGTGCAGGTGCTGGAAGGGCCGTTGGACTGGGTCGCCGTTACGGTGACAGTATACGAACCAGAGGCGTCGGCCTGCACGTTGATGCACTGGCCGGTGGTGGAACCGACGATGGTACCGTTGCCGGTAATGCTCCAGCTATAGGTAACGCCCGTGCCGCCCGGCGCGCAGTATTGATTGGTGGAGCCGCCGCAAACGGGGCTGGGGCCAACAATGTCACAGGGGGGGGCCACCGCGTCCGCCTTGAGCGAGCGGTCTTGATTTCCAAGATTATTGAGATTCCAATCGATCAGGCGCATATGATAAGGAGAACCGCTGATGCCGCCCGCCGAACGGGGTGTGCCATCCGGTTCATAACCCCAGTCCAAACGGCTGCCGATATGCCCGCCCCAGGACAATACGGCGGTCAAACCGTCAGCGCGGAAATAGACGGTAATCTGTGTTTCGGACTGGGAAGCCGTTAAGCTTCCCTGGGTAGCGTACTTGATGCTGTCGATGGTGCCACCGTACAAAGTCATCAGCCGTTCACCGGCCGGAAGGTTGTTATAGCTGGTGGTCGGCTGTCCGGGCACCGGAGAACCGGCGGAACTGGGAGCCGGAATGGTAAAAGTCGAAACCGTGGCCGAAACGCCGGTGACACCGGCCAAGGGATTGAGCGGTTCGGGTGTCGTGTGAGTGGCGAAGGTATGCGGCTCCAGCCGGTTGAAATGAGTCAGATAATCCAAGGCATGCGCATCGCTGTGCTTGACGTCGTATCCTAATGTGAGCGCGATGGTCGTGCCGGTGGGCAAATCGGTCATCCGGCAGCGGTAGGGAATCGACATTCCTTCCACGTAGTGCGAGTTTTCCGCCCCGGCGTTGCCGTTCACCCAGTTGCCGCCGGTGGTGATCGGCGCATCGGCCGAACCGTTGCGGTATTGATCCAAATTGGCCGCCGGCGGGGCATCCGTAAACATCGTGCTGGCCGTCATGCCGGAGGATTGTCCGATGGCGGTCAATGTGAAGGTCTGTCCCAAATCATGCAGCTGAATGATGTATTGATTATTGTAAATATCGCCGGAGCCGCTGGCCACGGCGAAGAGCGTTTCGGCCGGATGAATAAACGGGGATTCGACGATTTCCAAAAGCACGGTTTCCCCCGCCTGCCAGCCGGAGCCGGTGATGATAACCGTATCCCCCGGATGATAATCCATCTTGTCGGTCGTTACGGTTGCCTGGCCGAAGGCGCCGGCCAGCCCGAAGGCAAACAGGATGGCCGTGGCAATCAGAATGGTTTTAAAAATGGAAATAGTTCGACACGAGGACATTGAAATACCCTCCCTTTTTTGGATGGTGGATGGTGCGTGGTTAAACTTGGTTAACAGTTCACTACAGTCGGAAATAGATGGATTTTCTTCTTGGTCATCGCGCGTCAGCACGTGCAAGCCCCCCTTTGAAGTAAAAAGACAGGTTTTATATAGGGCGGCACCTCTTGCACCGCCGCGAAAAAACTTTCCGCGATCAATTACTTTTATTCCCTCAATCTAACCGGGGCTCCGATTTCGGACCCGGCCCCTAAGATTTTGGCCTCTTAACTTTTAGAAACTTCCGGAAAAACTCACCCGAAAAGTTTTTACTAAAAGCTCCTCAACAAGCCTTCATTTTCAAACAAACCAAGAGCCGAATACAACTTGGCTTTCTCAGGTTAAGCAACAACAATGCCAATCTCCTTGCGCCCCAAAAAGTTAGCTTTGAAAAGGGACTGATTTTAAATCTAACACATTTTCAATCATAGTCTTATCTGGTTTGCAAAAGAATGCCGAGCAAAAAAACCGCTAATTAATTACCTTGCATACAATACCCTGTTTGTGCGCAAAAATATGCACTTAATCATTCCTCCTAAAATAAAAAAGTCGGCCCAAAATTGACCGACTCAACGTCAAGTATTGCGGATTTTGTTCGGTTTTCAGTTTTCTCTTCCCGCCCTCTGTTCCCTTGGAAAAACCGTCAGCCGGAGCAATTCATTTCTACGCACCAAAACCAGTTCACAACGTAGGCCAACCCGTTCATCCGTCAACAACCGGTGCAAATCGTCTATACCTGCCACCGGCTGGTTGGCAAAACCGATGATGACGTCCCCTTCGGAAAGGCCGGCGCGTTTAGCGGGGCTTCCTTGCTCAACCGAGGCGACCAAGACCCCTGTCTCGGCGGGCAGGTTGTGGAACCGGACCACCCGGCGGTGCAGGGAAACATTTTGTCCCGCCACGCCGATAAAACTGCGGCGCACCCGGCCTTCCTTGATGAGCCGCGCGGCCACAAACTTGGCCGTGTTGACGGCGATGGCAAAGCAGATTCCCTGCGCGGGCAATATGACCGCCGTATTAACCCCGATAACCTCTCCGCGCGAATTGACCAATGGCCCGCCGGAATTGCCCGGGTTCAGGGCGGCGTCGGTCTGGATGACGTTGTCAATCAAGCGGCCCGACTGGGAACGCAAAGACCGTCCGAGGGCCGAAACGACCCCGGCGGTGACCGTGCACTGGAAACCGTACGGGTTGCCGATGGCGACTGCCAGTTGCCCGACTTGGATGGCTTGCGAATCGCCGAACTCCGCCGGAATCAAATTGGGCGCATTAATGCGCACCACGGCCAAGTCGGTGTGGGGGTCGTCGCCGACCAACTGGGCCAAATACCGCTGCCCGTCGAAAAGCACGGCTTCGATTTGGTTGGCACCGTGCACCACGTGGCTGTTGGTCAGAATAAACCCGTCCGGCGTAAATACAAACCCGGAGCCGCTGCCGTTAACGGGACGCGGCCCCGTCCGGCCGTTTCCCTCTTGATGCACATGGATGTTGACGACGGACGGACTAACCTTTTCCGCCACGTCCATCACGGTTTGGGAGTAGGCGTCCAGAATCTCCCGGTCGGACAAACCGGGCGGTTTTCCGTTTTGCAAATCTTTTTCCGAAGTTTCACTGGAAACCAATTGTACGAACGGTGGCATTTCGGCTCCTCTCTTTTCAACCCCAAGTTTTAAACCCGCCGGTCCTCCCGCCGGTTCCCAACCGTGTTTTCAAGCACCTGCGCTTTCATTCAAAACAAAAAGCCCCCCGGTTTCCCGGGGGGCTTTTTGGAGGTGCTTTGATTGGGCTTACTTAATCAGGTTCATCCGGCCGACTTTGACTTGGCCGTTGAACATAATCTTGTAGAAGTAAACCCCGGAAGACAAACTGCTACCGCTGTTGTCCGTCCCGTTCCAGAGTACCGAACGCTCCCCGGCCGGCTGGTCGCCATCCAGAAGAGTACGCACGGGCTGCCCCAGAATGTTGTAGATAACCAACCGCACCGTGCCGGCTTGCGGCAGGGCGAAGTTGATCTGGGTGGAAGCATTGAACGGATTGGGATAGCTGCCGCGCAGGGCAAACACGGTCGGCAAAGCGCTGCCTGCCGCCTTTTCGACGGCTACCGGATCCAGCGCGAAGTTATCATCCTCGACGTTCAAGAGATCCCTTCCCGATGCCACGGGGGCTGCGGCTGGCAAACCGCTCTCACAATGATCATGTGGAAGGTTGTTGGCCGCGGCCAGTTGGGTGGCCAATGGCTCCGCTTCCAGATTGATGATGGCTTCGTGCACCTGGGTCAGTACCTGCAAAGTGGTATACGTGTAGTTGACCTGGCAGGAGCTCAAAAGACCGGCCACGGCATGGCGGGCCAGCTTTTGGAAGCCGCCGCCGCCGAGGTTGATGGCCTGCTGGAGTGTGAGGTTGGCATTCAAACCGGCTTCCAGCATCTCGCTTCCCGTAAGACCGAAGGTCGTGCGGAAAGAGGAACCTGTGGTGCCGTTGCCGCTGTAAGGAGCACCCAAACCGGCAATGGCCGAAGCCACGCACTGGGAGACCGCATCGCTCGTCTGATTCCACAAGCCGGTGTGGTTTTTCCAGAAACCCGGGGTGCAACCCTCAAAGCCGGGCTGGCAGTCGATCGGCACGTCGCAACTGGAATGGCAGCCAAACTGGTTGGTGGCATCCAGAAGCAAGGTGGCCGGGCCGGAACTCCCCGCCGTGTAGGTGATGCACGAAGTTCCCTGACCGCCGGTTATCACCCAATCGGGCGAGCTGAAGGACCACTGGTAATCGGCAAAGCCGGCCGGGCCGCAGTAGCTGTTGCCAGTCGAGCCGCACACCGGCAGGGTGGCTGGCGGAACGAGCACGCACGGCGTTGGGTTGGGTACCGAAATCTGGCGCGTGCAGGTGCTTGTGCAGCCGTTGCCGTCCACGATGGTCAAAGTGAAGGTACAGGTGCCGCCCACGGCCGGCGGTGTCCAGTCCACACATTGTTCGGTGGAAAAGCCGCTGATCGTGCCGCAATCCACTGACCAGCTGTAAGAAGCCATACCGGCCGGCCCGCAGAAGAGGTCGGCGATAGGCGTCGAGGAGCCGGCGCAGATGGGTGTGCCGAAGCCCGGTCCATCGCTGATGCTGCAGACCGGGTTGGCGTTCACCGTTACCGTAAAGTTGCAATCATCGGAATTCCCGCAATCATCGGCGGCCACACAGGTAATCGTGGTGGTCCCAATCGGATAGGGGTCTCCCAAGCCCTGGCCGTCGCTGCGCGTGCAGACCACGGGAACATCCGAATCGCAGGCATCCGTGGCGGTCGGCGGGGTGAAGCTAATCGGTGAACCCTCGCAGACCACGATTGGAGCTGGGCAAGCCGTCAACACCGGATCAGTATTGTCCTCCACCGTAATGGTCTGGGAAGCAGAAGACGAATTGCCGCAGGCATCCGTGGCCGTCCAAGTGCGCGTTACGCTGTATTCCTGCGGACAAGAGCCCGGAGTCGTCACGTCGTTGAACGTCAAGCTCGGGTTCGGGTCGCAAAGATCCGAAGCGGTCGGGTTGGAAAACACCGGGGTGGCCGGGCATTCAATGGTCTGGTTGCCGCCCACTCCGCTGATAACCGGTGCCGTGTTGTCCTCGACCGTGATGGTCTGGCTGGCCTGCGAAGAATTGCCGCAGGCATCCGTAGCCGTCCAGGTTCTGGTAACGCTGTACTCCTGCGGACAGGAACCGGGCGTGGTCACGTCATTAAATGTTAAGGACGGATTCGGATCGCAAACATCGGAGGCCGAAGGCGTGCTGAAGACCGGCGTCGCCGGACATTCAATCGTCTGGTTGCCGCCCACCCCGCTGATGACCGGTGCCGTGTTGTCCTCCACCGTAATCGTCTGGGAAACCGGAGCCGACACGTTGCCGCAGGCATCCGTAGCTGTCCAGGTTCTGGTAACACTGTATTCCTGCGGACAGGAACCCGGCGTGGTGACATCATTAAACGTCAAGGACGGGCTCGGGTCGCAGAGATCCGAAGCGCTCGGATTGCTGAACACCGGAGTGGCCGGACACTCAATGGTCTGCGGACCACCCACACCCGAGATTACGGGAGCGGTGTTGTCCTCGACCGTGATGGTCTGGCTGGCCTGCGAAGAATTGCCGCAGGCATCCGTAGCCGTCCAAGTACGCGTAACCGAATACTCCTGCGGACAGGAACCCGGCGTGGTGACATCATTAAACGTCAAGGACGGGTTCGGGTCGCAGAGATCCGAAGCAGAGGGAGTGCTAAACACCGGAGTCGCCGGACACTCAATGGTGGCGTTACCACCCACTCCAGAGATGACCGGAGCGGTGTTGTCCTCCACGGTAATCGTTTGGGAAACCGGTGTGCCCTGGTTGCCGCAGGCATCCACCACCGTCCAGGTTCTCGTCACGCTGTACTCCTGCGGACAGGCACCCGGGGTGGTCTGGTCGCTGAAGCTGATAACCGGGTTCGGATCGCAAGCGTCCGAAGCCGTCGGCGGCGTGAAGGATGGAGTAGCCGGGCACTCGATGGTGGCATCGGCACCCTGGCCGCTCAAAGTCGGCGGGGTGTTGTCTTCCACCGTGATGGTCTGGCTGGCCTGCGAAGAGTTGCCGCAGGCATCCGTCGCCGTCCAGGTGCGGGTGACCGAGTACTCCTGCGGGCAAGAACCCGGAGTGGTCACGTCGTTGTAGGTCAAGGACGGATTCGGGTCGCAAGCATCCGCCGCCGAAGGATTGCTGAACACCGGCGTGGCCGGACACTCGATGTTTGCATTGGCGCCCACGCCCGAAATCACCGGCGCCGTATTGTCCTGCACGTTGATGGTCTGGGAGGCCGTGGAGCTGTTGCCGCAGTCGTCCGTGGCCGTCCAAGTGCGGGTGACCGAGTACTCCTGCGGGCAGCTGCCCGGAGTTGTCACGTCGTTATACGTAAGCGCAGGGCTCTGGTCGCAGTCATCCGAGGCGGTCGGATTGGAAAAGACCGGGGTCGCCGGGCACTCAATGTTTGTGTTGGCGCCCACGCCCGAAATCACCGGCGCCGTGTTGTCCTGCACGGTCACATCGATGGAGCAGGTGACCGGATCGATGCAATTGCTGCAGGTGAAACTGGAGGTCAGCGTGAAAGAACCGCAGGAAGAGCCGGGGTTCACGGAGACCGAAGTGCCAGTATTACCGCCATTGAAGGAAGCCCCGGACGTGTTGTTGCTCAAACTCCAGGTTATGGCGGACTGGTTCGTGCAGGTCCCGGTGATGGAGACCGAGTAGCTCTGGGCGGCGGAGCCGGGGCAGAGCGGCCCGGTCGGCCCGGAAACCGCGCAGGTCGGACAGGGAACCAAAATGTCCGCTCCCTTGATTTGGTTGTCCTGCGAACCGAGCGAAGTGACCTGGGTCTGCGTGCCGTTGGCTGCCAAAGCGCCGCCCAATGCATCCAGTTTGAAGTGATAGGGGCCGCCATTAATCTGGGAAGAACCCAACCCCGGGCCCCAGGTCATACCGGTGCCGTCGCCGGAAATGGCCAAATGGCCGGCCATTTCGACCAGAATCTGGCTGGAACTGGAGGTCCACTGCAACACGTACTTGGCGTACGAATCCCCATTGTCCGCTCCGTTGGCCACATCGTGGCTGACTGTCATCGAGGCATTGCTGATGGGCGCGTTGCCGTAAATCCGGACGGTGCGGTTCCCCCGGATCGCCTCATAGGCGGCGATTTTGGCCGCTGTGGAGCCATCCTTACTGATATACGGGTCATCCGGAATGTCAACATCCACAAAAAAGGCGCTGTGGAGGGCATTGCAAGAGTCCACCAGGGTGTTCGGCGGGCCAATCTCAATGCCGCACTGATTGATTTGGATGGGAACTCCCAAGGCGGCTCCATCGTCGGCAATACCCTGCGCCCAAGAGGTCAAGAAATCGTAGGCATGAATGCCTCCCTTGGTGAACTGGTGGCTTAAAGTCAGGGTGTGGATATTGCCGGTGGTGGCGGGAGTTTGTGCAAAGAGAGCCCGCTGAAAGTTGGACATCCCCTCGTAGTATCGGGAATTGCTCGACTGAACAATGGAATTAATCCAATGCACATTTCCGAGCCCCTGGATAGTCCCGTTGGTCTCATTGTTGGCCGACTGCCTGAAATCGACGATGACGTTGCCAAAAGCCACCGTCGTCAATCCGAGCGTCAATACGGCCAGAAGCAGGACCGTAGTTCGAAAGACATTGCTACATCGTGACATTTGTTGCTCCTCCCTTTTTGGGTTTGTGCAGTTAACGTTGACAACTGGTTCGTTGACGAAAACCCCTCGATTTCGTCTGCTCCGTTTTACGATTTTTCCCCTTTTTCAACCTCCTTTTCGGGCGCAAAAGACACCCCGCCCCTCCCTTTCCCAAATCGGGACGGGTGGGTCAACCCGGTTTATGCCGCTTGGCCGGTACGGAAAACCGGCAGAAGTCCGCGGACAGAAAACAGGCTTCCGTCTTTACTGTTTTGCCACTAAACTTTGTTTTTTAAATCCCTCAACCTCTTTGCCCGGTCCAAGCCAAGCACTTCCCCTCCATAAGCCAAGAGCTTATAGTAAACAGAAATCTATAACCCGCAAGAAGTTTGTCAAGCGGTTTTTTTAGGGGAAAAACTATTCCGCCCGCAGGGCGTTGATAATGTTCATCCGGGCGGCCCGGACGGCGGGCAAAAACCCGCCAAAGAACCCCATCAGGACGGAGAAGACGAGGGCCGAGCCGATGATGGCGGTGGAGAGGGCAAAGCCGAAGGCCAGCTCGGAGAAAGTATCCCAGTTGGTGGTGGAGACGGTGACAAAGCTCAAAAGTGATGCTCCGGCCACGCCGACCACGCCGCCGATTAAGGAAAGCAGCACGGACTCGACCAGAAAAGCCCCTAAGATGCTGCGGCGCTGAAAGCCCAAGGCCCGCAAAGTGCCGATTTCGGCGGAGCGGTTGGCCACCGAAGCGTACATGGTAATCATCGCCCCGATGACCGCCCCGAAGGAAAAAATGATGCTGATGACCATCCCGAGAATGTTGATAAAACTGGAAGTGGCGTACGACTGATCGGCGTAGTACTCTTTTTCCCGTTTCACGTCCACGGTGAGCCGCGGATCCCCTTCCAGCCGCTTTTTCAGTTCGGAAAATTTTGACGGGTCGGCTAATTTCATCGTCATTGAGGAGACCACCGGCCGGTCAAAGGCCGCCATCATCTGGTTCACATCCCCCCAGACCTCCGACTCGAAGGCCGAACGGCCGGCCTCAAAAACCCCCACCACCCGCCATTCCCGCCGCCCGAACTTCAAAATCCCCCCCAGTTCCGCCCCCTTGTATCGCGCCGCCGTCTGTTTCCCCACAATCACTTCCGACAGCCCTTCCGTAAACATCCGTCCGGCGGTCAATTTGATGTTCGGGCGGATGGCCAGAGAAACCGGTTTCACCCCGCGCACCACCACGTTCACCGAGCCGCCCCCGTCCCGTTTTTCCAAGCTTACCACCACATAAAGTTCCCCGGCCACCAACGGCTTGCCGTCGGAGCCTCGAGCAATCTCCATTTGCGATTCCAAAATCCCCGCCTGATCCCGCACGATGTAGGAGTTCATCTCGTTTTGCGACGCCTTGCGGATGAGTATCGCATTGTCGTCGTAGCCGGAGGTCACCAGGGTCTGTTTGATTCCGTTCCCCATCATCAAAACGGCGCAAAAAACGAAAACCACCAGCCCGATCCCCAATACCGTGAGCCCGGTGGTGAGCCGGCGGGCGAACAGGTTCCGGTAGCTGTAGTAAAGGGGTATTTTCATCCCACCACCCGCAAACCGTCGACGATGGAAACCCGCGTCGCCCGAAAAATGGGGAAGAGGGAGGCCAGAACGCCGACCGTGAGGGAGAAAATTCCGGCCAAAACCACCGTAACCGGTTTCACTTCAAAGACAGGGAAGAAATATTTCATCGCCTCCCCGAATCCCCCCGCCATGGGGTAAATCAAAAGCATTCCCAAAACCCCGCCAACGATGGCAATGAAAACCGATTCCCCGGCAATCAGCATGACCAGATGGACGGGGCGGAATCCCAAAGTTTTCAAAACGGCGTATTCCGAAATCCGCTCCCGCGCCGTCATCGCCATCGTGTTGGCCAAAACCAAAAGGATGATGCCGATGATGAGGTAGGAAACGAGCTGCAAGCCCGTGATGATGGTGGAAGACATCGCGATAAAGGAAAGATTGAACGCCTCCTCCGTTTCGGTCAAGGTCTCGGCCAAGGAGTTTTTGAAAAGCTCGTCCACCGCTTTGGAAATCCTGACCCCGTCGTTCGGGTCGGATATTTTCATAATATACCAGCCGACGTTTCCGGCCCGTGCGGGGACGGTCGCTTTCAAGTTCTCGTCCAGCATATCCCAGCGCAGATAGAAACCGGATTCATCCGTCGATTTTTTCAAGCCGCGGTAAATCCCGACCAAATGTAAATCCCAGTTGCCGGGATAGATGGTGCCAATGAGCCGGATCCGGTCCCCCACCTTCCAGCCGAACCGGTCGGCCAGAATCTGCCCGCAGACCGCCGCCGTCTTTTCCGACTTGAACGCCGCCAACTCCGTCGAATCCAAAACGACTTCGGGATACAAATCGAAGAAGGTTTCGTGGTCGACGGCGAAGTTGGCAAAAAAGTTTTTAGGGTCCACGTAGTAGGCCCCGAACCAGTGGGCGTAGGAGACCTTTTCCACCCCCGGCACCTTGGCAATCTGATCCCGGTAGGAAAGGGGGAGGGGAAAAATGATATTGACCGCGTTGCGGGCAATCAACCGGTCGGGGGGAGCGGCCTCCGCCCCGGCGTACCAGGCGTCGATGACCGTGCGCAAAAGTCCGAAGGCCATCACCGCCACCGCCAGACCGAGAATGGTCAGCCCGGTGCGCAGCTTGTGCCGGAAGGCGTTTTTGATCGCCAGCTTTAAGATTTTCAAGAAAGCTCCCCTTTATCCAGATGTTTTTGGATGTGCGCCTTTTCCGCCGCCCGCGGGTCGTGGGTCACCATCACGATCGTTTTTTTGAATTCCGAATTGAGCCGCGACAAAAGCCCCATGATCTCCTCCGCCGACTGCTTGTCCAAATCTCCGGTCGGCTCGTCCGCCACGATGACCGTCGGGTCGGTGACGATAGCCCGGGCGATTGCCACCCGCTGCTCCTGCCCGCCTGAAAGCTGGCGGGGGTAATGGTGCATCCGGTCGGCCAGCCCGACGATACCGAGCGCCGTTTCGACGTGTTTTTTCCGTTCGTCCTTGGACAAATTGGTCAAAAGCAAAGGGAGCTCCACGTTTTCAAAGGCGGTCAGAACCGGAATCAAATTGTAAAACTGGAAAACGAATCCGATATGCCGCGCCCGCCAGGAGGCCAGTTCGCTTTCGCCAAGCTTGGCCAAATCGGTGCCGGCCACCTTGACGGCCCCCTTGGTCGGCCGGTCGATGCCGGCAATCATATTCAGCAAAGTGGTTTTGCCGGAACCGGAGGGCCCCATCAAGGCGACGAACTCCCCTTCCGGTATGGAAAAGGATAGATTCCGCAAAACCGGAATCTCCAAGCTGTCCCGGTAGTACGATTTGGAAAGCGACTCAATCTGTATAATCGGCTCGGCCATAAGCTCCCTTGCGTTTTCCCTATTCGGAGGTTTTAATTTTCATTCCGGTGGTCAAACTTCCCGGCGGGGATAAAACCACGCGGTCGCCGGAAGTTACACCTTCCTTGATTTCCGTCAAATCCCCCAGAACCCGCCCCGTGACCACCGGTGTGCTGCGGACGGTGGCCCCCTCCACCAAAAAAACCATCTTCACGCCGTTTCGCAAGGTCACCGCCGAGTTCGGCACAGCCACCACCGGCGCCTCGTTTTCGCCGGACAGCTTGGTATCCTGCGGCAAAAAGTTCACCTTGGCGCTCATCTCCGGCAAAACCCGCCGGTCGCGGGAGACAAAGGCCACTTTGACTAAAACCGTGGCCCGCGAGCGGTCGGCGGTCGGCACGATTTTAACCACTTTGCCGGGATAGCGGGTGTCCGGATAAGCGTCCAGCGTGATTTCACACGGCAGCCCCACCCGCACCCGGTCGATGTTCGCCTCCGCCACATCCGCCTCCACTTCCAACGAGTTCATATCGGCGAGCGTGACTACCGCCCCGCGCGAGGAACCGACGGAGGCCAGAGGTGCCACCATCTCTCCGACTTCCGCCGACTTGGTTAAAACTGTGCCGGCAAACGGGGCCCGGATCAAGGTGTTTTCCAAAGCCACTTCGGCTGATTTTACAGCGGCCCGGGCCGAAGCCATCCCAGCCAAAGCCCGTTGATGCCTCGCTTCGGCTCCCTCAAATTCCAGCTGGCTGATGCCGCCGCTGGCCAAAAGTTTTTTCTGGCGTTCATAGAAACGGGTCGCCTCGGTCGATTCTGCCCGGGCCTGCATCAAGGTCGCCCTGGCCCGGTCCACCTCGGCGGCGAAATCCTCGTTTTCCAGCCGGGCGAGGACCTGCCCGGCCCGAACCCGGTCCCCTTCCACTACGCCAAGGTAGGCCAGCCGCCCGGTCGCCTTGGAGGCGACCGCCGCCCGGCGTTGAGCGACGACATAGCCGGAGGCGGTCAAAAGCGCCTGCGCCTGGCTGCCGGTAATCGTGGTGGCGGAGCCGATTTGAACCGTGAGCCCCGGCGAAACACTCCGCATCAAAAGAAAATAGCCGAGCAGAAGCAGCGGAACGACCGAGGCGGCCAGCGCCCACTTCCACCATTTGCGCGGCGATTTGTACTCAGTCCCGCGATTAATTCGCAGGGAGGATAAATCTGGTTTTGAACTTTCCATTTTCGTTTCTAACATACTAAACCCAAACGCGTTTCGTTATTCTTTTTTGCGGTTCTCCTTTTTCTTCCCTTGCTTTGCATCGAACCCATAATCTCCAGCCTAAAACTGACCGTCAGTCAAAAATTACGCACGAGTATAGCAAAAGTTTCAATCCCGTCAACAATTTTTTCCGCAACAATCACAACTTCTTGCGGAAAAATAGATTAGGATTGCCTTGGATTTTAGCTTTTATCGGAAATCAAGCAGCGGCAACTGGTGGCAGGCCCTTGCGGAGGGTAATGACCGTGACCTCCGGCCAGATGCCGACCCGTCCCGGAAAACCTAAGAAACCGAAGCCGCGGTTGACGTAGAGGTATTTATTTCCTTCTTGATACAACCCCGCCCAGCGCGGATAGCGGTATTTCACCGGGCTCCACTTCCAGCCCGGAATTTCGATGCCGAACTGCATCCCGTGCGTGTGTCCGGAAAGGGTGAGCGGAATCCGCTCGGAAAAATTGAGCACTTCCCCGTCCCAATGCGACGGGTCGTGCGACAAAAGAATTTTGAACGCCTTCGGATCAACTCCTTCGACGGTTTTTTTCAAATCCCCGTATTGGCGAAACGGCGGCCGCCCCCAGTTTTCCGAACCGAGCAAAAAGATTCGCTCTTGGCCGCGAACGATCTCTTTGTTTTCATTCAAAAGCAGCCGGACATCCAGCTCCCCGTGAACCGCCTGCAATTCCGCGAAGTTTTTGACCTTCTCCTCCGGCGAGCGCCAATCGACGTAGTCCCCGTAATCGTGATTTCCCATAATCGAGAATTTGCCAAAAGGCGCCTCCAGTCGGCCGAACATTTTCATCCACCCCTCCATCTCGGAGGCCCGGTTGTTGATTAAATCCCCGGTGAAAACGAGTAAATCTGATTCCTGCGCCCGGATTAAATCGACCCCTTTCTGGACGGCAGCCTCGTTGTCAAAACTGCCGATGTGGACGTCCGAAACCTGGGTGATGGTGAACCCGTCGAACCCCTCCGGCAAATCCTCGAAGTACAAAGTCTCCCTGCGCACCCGAAAGTCGTACTTCCCGGCGGTCACGCCGTAGAGAATCGAAGCGAACGGCACGCTGGCCGCGAGCAACCCCATCTGGCTGATAAATCTTCTCCGCGTTTCAAAAATCTCCGACCGGGCCCCCGGCTCAAGGTTTTTGAGACGCCGGGAAAGAAAAACGACCGCCGATCTCCCTATCCGGTACAAATCCTCCGCGGCAAGGAGAAGCGCAAACGCCAGCTTGGGGAGATAGGAGAAAAGAAAGAAAATGAAAACCAGAACCATCAAGCGAAAACGCCCGCCCGATTTGAAGAGAACGGAGGCGATGCCCACAAAAAACACAGCCGTTAATCCCCAATAGCCGCTATGAATGATTCGCTTGGTCAACGCGCGAGAAAGCCGGGCGGTGAGCGTTTTCACCCCCTGAAAAACGTACCAATCGATTAAAGCCGCCGACGAAAGAAAAATCAAAAGCCAGAGCCACCCCATGCTTCTCACGCCTCTTGAACCCTCCGTCCAACCGAAACGGCCGCTTCCTGCGGCTCAAGCGCGGAAGCCGGCGCGCCCGCCGCCTTCCGCTCGGTGGAAAAGTAGGAATAAATGGCAGGGATGACGTACAAGGTAAGCCCGGTGGAGAAAATCAGCCCGCCGATTACGCCAATCCCCATTGACATCCGGCTCTCCGCCCCCGCCCCGAGCGCCAGGGCAATGGGCAGGGTGCCCAAGATGGTGGACAAGCTGGTCATCAAAATCGGGCGGAAGCGGGAGGCGGCGGCGTCCTTCACCGCCTCCAGCATCGGCAGTCCGGCCGCCTTGCGCTGGTTGGCGAATTCGACAATCAGAATGCCGTTCTTGGTCACCAGCCCGATGAGCATCACCAGCCCGATTTGGCTGAAGATGTTCAGGGTCTGGCCGAAATACCAGAGCGTCAAAAGCGCCCCGGCCAAGGCCAAAGGCACGGTGAACATGATGATGAACGGATCCCGGAAGCTTTCGAACTGCGCGGCTAAAACCAGATAGGTCAAAAGCAGGGCCAGAATAAACACGAAAACCAAGCTGGAGGAGCTTTCGGCAAAATCACGCGCAGCCCCAGCCAGAGAGGTGGCAAACGACTCGTCCAGAAGCGAATCGGCAATTTCATCCATGGCGGCAATCCCCTGCCCGAGCGTAAATCCCGGAGCCAGCCCGGCCGAGACCGTGGCCGAAATGTAGCGGTTGAAGCGGTAGCGCTGGGGCGGATTGGCCTCTTCGATGACCGTAACCAGATTGTCCAGTTGCACCAGCTCCCCGCTCCGGCTCCGCACAAAAAGGGACTTCAAATCCGCCGGCTCATCCCGGTTCGGCCGGTCTAACTGCCCGATGATTTGGTACTGCTTCCCGTCCCGAATGAAATTGCCGTAGCGTTGCCCGCTTAGGGCAAGCTGTAGAGTCTGGGCCACGTCGAGCACTGACACACCGAGAGCCTGCGCCCGGTTCCGGTCGATTTTCACCACCAACTCTGGCTTGTTGAATTTCAAATCAAAATCCACCGCGTCGAAGGCCGGATGCTCCCGCGCCGCTTCCACAAAGGGGGGCAAAACCTGTTTTAACTTTTCCAGATTGGGGGCCTGCAAAACATACTGCACGGGCAGTCCGAAGCGCGCCCCGCCCCCTCCCACGGCAATCGTTTGCTCTTGGGAAACGACCGCCCGCGCCTCGGTCAACCCTCGGACGGCGGCGGAAAGTGCGGCATGGATTTCCTTTTGACTCCGCTCCCGCTGGTCGGGGGTTTTCAGGGTGATGAACATAAACCCGGAGTTGACCCCGCCCCCTCCGCCGCCGGTCACCGATACCAGTTCCTCCATCTCCGGCACCACCTCCTTGGAGGTGGCAATTAACCGGTCGAAGTAGGCGTCCATTTCTTCAAACGAAGTCCCCTCCGGCGCGGTGGCGGAAACCCGAAGCCGGCTTCGGTCTTCCAAGGGGGCCAGCTCCCGCGGCAGAATCGCGCCGAAAAGGAAAACCAAAACGGCCGCTGCGCCGATACAAACGAACCCCAGCCAGCGTCTTTGCATAAAGCGGTCCAGACTCCGCCGGTAGCCGCCCGCCAGGTTTTGAAAAAAGGGCTCCGTCCGTTGGTAAAACCGGCTGTGTCGGCGATGCCGCAGAATTTTGGTCGCCAGCATCGGCGTCAAAGTCAAAGCCACAAAGGCGGAGATGACCACCGCCCCTCCCAGAACGATGCCGAACTCCTTGAAAAGCCGCCCCGTCAGCCCCTCGAGGAAGATGATCGGCATGAAGACGGCGACCAACGCGACCGTGGTGGAGACGATGGCGAAGAAAACCTCCCGAGCACCGGTTAACCCCGCCTCCACTGGCTCCCGGCCGGCCTCGATTTTGGTGAAGATGTTTTCCAGCATCACGATTGCATCGTCCACGACCAGACCGATGGCCAAAACCAGCCCGAGCAAAGTCAACACGTTGATGGAAAAACCGGCCGCATACATGATGAAAAAGGCGCCTACGAGCGAGACCGGCACGGCGGCCATCGGAATGATGGTCGTGCGCCAGTCCCGCAGAAACAGATAAATGATTAAAAGCACGAGCAGAAAAGCGATGAAAATCGTCTCCACCACCTCGGTGATGGAAGAACGGATGTAGCGGGTGGTGTCGAAAACCACCCCCACTTCCAAATCGGGCGGCAGTTCCTTTTTGATTTGTTCCACCCGCCGGTACACTTCGTTTGCAATTGAGATGTGGTTGGAGCCCGGCTGGGGAACAACTGCCACGGCCACCCGCGGCCCCCGCATCCCCTTGGAGCCGGAGCGCTCGTTTTCCGTCCCCAAAATGGCGGTTCCCACATCCCGAAAACGGATGATTTTTCCCCCTTCTTCCCGCAGAATCAGATTGTTGAACTCCTCCGGATCGGAAAGAAGCCCGAGCGTCCGAACGGCCAGTTCCACCCGGCTCCCCTCGATGCGCCCGGAGGGAAGCTCCACGTTCTCCCGCGAAAGCGCATTGCGCACGTCGAGGGGGGAAAGCCGGTAGGCGGCCAGCTTCTGCGGGTCGATCCAAAGCCGCATGGCGTAGCGCCGCTCTCCGAATATCCGCACCTCGGACACGCCGGGTGTGGTCTGCAACCGTTCTTTGAAGATATTGGAAGCAAAAGCGGAAAGTTCCAGCAAATCCCGTTGCGCCGAGCTGATGTTCAAAACGATAATCGGGCTGGCGTCCGCATCCGCCTTGGCCACCACCGGCGGCTCGGCGTCCGGCGGCAGATTGCGCACCGCCCCGGAAACCTTGTCCCGGATATCATTGGCCGCCGTTTCCAGATCCACCTCCAAGTCGAACTCGACGGTGATGGAACTGCGCCCTTCCCGGCTGGAGGAGGTGATTGTGCGGATTCCCGGCACGCTGGAAATCGCCTCCTCCAGCGGCTCGGTGATTTGCGTTTCAATGACGTCGGCGTTCGCCCCGGCATAGCTGGTGTTGACGTTGATGATGGCCGGGTCAACGTTCGGGTACTCCCGCACGCCCAGCCGGAAAAAGCCGATGGCGCCGAAAAGCAGAATGACCAGAGAGAAAACGGTGGCCAGAACCGGACGCCGGATGGAAACGGCCGACAAACTCATGTTAGTTCGCTGCCTCGCCGCTCAAGCGGACGGCCGCGCCGGGACGAAGCTGCAAAAGTCCGCTGGTAAGAACCGTGTCCCCGGGGGAAATGCCGGCGGCGATTTCCACTTCATCGGCGGTGCGCAGCCCCACTTGCACCTCCCGCGCCTCCGCCTTTCCCCCCTTGTAGAGAAAAACTTTGTGCCCCTTGATATCCGGAATGACCGCCCCGGCCGGAACCATAATCGCCCGCTCCTGACGCAAAACCAGCTCCACGTTGGCAAACCCCCCCGGCATCAAGGCCCGGTTCACGTTGGAGGCCCGCGCCCGCACCGGGAGCGTCCGGGTGGCCGGATCCACTTTCGGTTCCACGGCAAAAACCGTCCCGGCAAACTGCCGCTCCGCTCCGGCGATGGTGAAAAGGATTTTATCCCCCGGTTTCACCTGCCGTGCGTATTTTTCCGGTATCGAGAAATCTATTTTGAGCGAACCCAAATCCTGCAGAGTCGCCAGCCGGTCGGACGAGGTGACGTAGCTCCCTTCCGAGGCGTAGCGCAGCCCGATTATGCCGTCGAACGGCGCTTTGATTTCGGTCTTTTCCACCTGCACCCGGATGAGCTGCTCCTCGGCTTTGAGCGTGTTCAGCTCCGTTAAGATGCGGTCGTACTCCTCCCGGCTCACCCCCCCTTTTTCCAAAAGCACCTTCTGCCGCTCCTCCAGCTGTTCCGCCAGCTTCCGGCGTTGCTCGGCCCGCGCCAATTGGGCCGAAAGCTCCGAATCGTCGATTTTGACCAGGAGATCCCCGGCCTTTACCGCGCCTCCCTCCCGAAAATAAATCTTTTGGATTTTTCCGGAGCGCTCGCTCCGAAGTTCAACTTCTTCGTTGGCCGAAAGGGTGCCGATGGACCGCACCACCTCCTCCAGAGGCCGGGGGGAAACGACCACGCTGCGCACGGACAACTCCCCCCCGCCTCCGCCGCCCCCCGTGCGGCCCGACGATTTTGAAAGCGAAAGCACCTTCGGGATGGCCAAGGCCAGAAGAAGCAGAACCGCCCCTCCCCACAGCCATTTTTTTTGTTTATTCGTCAACTCCGTCTCCTGTCTCTTTTTCGGAAGATAACCGTGAATCTTCGCCCCGGTTACGGCCCGATATTCTTTCTACACCCGCCGGGCGTTTCCGTCTTAAAGGCCGTCCGATAAGAAAAACGGTTCGCGCGGCGGAAAGGTTGCCGTCTCACCATCGGGAGGCGCGCCTTCTCAAGTATAACGCCCGGGCGGCATCCGTCAAAAACCCCTTCTTGACCGGAAAAGCTCGCCCGTTTTTCTTCCGGAACCGAAAAGGAAAGGAGAAAAAATGATCGTCGTTCGCGACATTTTTCAGTTGAAATTCGGCAAGGCCAAAGAAGCCCTGGCGCTTTGGAAGGAGGGGTTGCCTTCGATAAAAAAATCGGGGCACCAGGTGGATCGGCTGCTCACCGACATCGCCGGCCCCTACTACACTCTGGTTTTGGAGTGCACCTACCGAAGCCTGGCGGACTACGAGAGCGCCGAAGCCAAAACCCGCGCCGACCAAAATTGGGTGGAGTGGTACAGGAAATTCGTCCCGCTGGCGGAGTCGGGCCGCCGGGAGATTTTCACGGTTGTGGAGTAGGCGGCTCGTGCGCCCGAAGCGGCCAGACGCGGGAAAGCGCCTGCGCGGTCATCCGGGCGGCCTCTTCGGCGTCCTTTCCAAACCGCCGCACGCGGTATTTCCATAAAAGCTGGCTACTGGCCGCTTCCACCAGCCGGAATTCCATCAACAACTCAACCCCCCGCCGCTGGTATTTTCCCCCGCCGATTCGCCGGCTGGTCGGGTTGTCCCCCTCCGCCGGGTGAAACCGAACTGCCTCGCTATATAAGAGCACCTCCGCCGAAAGAAGTTTCCCCGCGCGATCCTTCGAAAGGCGCAGGATGGCCGAATCCGCCATTCCCTCAAACCGCGCCCGCAGGCGAAACGGGGAAAGGTACGAACGAGCCGAATCCACTGGAATCAGAACTCCGGTGATGGTTTCCTCCAAAAGCGCCCGGTTCTCAAAGGCTCCCCGGTTCCCCGCTGGAACCGAAAAAGGCATAACGGCGATTGTCTTGACCTTCGATTTATAGTTGGACTCGAAATCCCCGATTAAAAAGGGGGTGCCGCCGCACCCCCAGAAAATACCGAGTGTGAAAAAGCAAAAGTAAAGGTAGCTGGCGCGCTTCATTTCTTGGTCGGGGCTTTTTTCTCCTCCTTCGGAGCGGTTTCCACTTTAGTCAGCGCCAAATTCTGTTGGAAAGTCAATTCCGCCGACATGCCGGGTGGCAGGTTGGGGGAGCTCAAAACAAACCGGGTGGAAACATCCTGCTTGACCAGCCCCACCCCTGGGGCGTACCAGGAGATGGAGGAAAACTCTCCCCCCGTGACGCTCATCGAAAGTCGAGAGGCTCCCTGAAGGGTGCCGCTCACGCTGGTGGAGCTGCTTTTGGTTTTCAGGCAGTTTTTAAAACTCCCGGCCGGCGTTTCCACATCCTCCCGCCCCAAGACCTGTCCGGTCAGTCCCACCAAAATTCCCTGCATCTTCATCGTCCCGATGATCCACTTGGCCCCCGAATCGGCCGGCAGTTTCAACACCTGCAGGGTCGGCTCGTAGCGGGTGGAATCCGGCTTCTGGCCGCTGTCGGAGGGGAGGTTGAAATTGGCCAGAAGAAAAATCCCCTGCGGCCGGGCCTGGTAATAATTTTCAATCAAATGGGACTGTTTCGATTCATCGGCCGGCCGCCCCGGTATCGAATCCACCCGGGTGGTGCGCACCAAGACGGCCGGCTTGTCGTACACCTTGGCCTGCCCGATTACTTCCTCGGTATTGCGAAAATAAGCGGAGTTGCTCATCGCCGACTGCCCCCCCACGCTGGTGTTCTGGTTGACGGTGGCCTTGAAATGTTTTTTGGTCCCCGGGTTCAGCGGAAAAAAATCCTCCCCCCACGCCGGGGAAACGAGGGCCGCCGTGAAAAAAAGAGCCCATGCCTTGCGCATATTCAATCCTTTCTTAGGTCGAAAGTTTCCACAAACCCAAGATACCTTGCCATTCCGCTTACGGCAACTGCCCCGATTTGCCCTTTGCGGGTAAAGATTTATATTATCCCCTCCTTAACAGCAGTGGGCATGGATTACGAGAGTGCTTGGCCGAGTTCGTCTTTAGCAAAGGAGGGAGGATGAACCGCTACTTCTGGCCGGATATGCCGGCGGCCCAAAAAGCCCCCGAGCCGAAACGGCCGGTTAAAAAAGCCCGCCCCTATCAGGCCCGGCGGGTCTCGATTGCCGCCAAAAACCGGCGCGAGGTGTTTGTGAATGAGGAATGGAAGGGTTACGCCGAAAAATCGCTTTTGGCGGAGGCCGACCGCTTCGGGATAAAACTATTGGCCTACGCCTTCCAGCCCGCCCGGCTGGAGCTGTTGGCCCAAAACCCGCCCGACGTGCGGGTTTTTGACCGGATGCTGAAATTTTTTATGCAGGACACCGAAATCGAGTATAAACTGCGGGAACGGAAGCGGCTCTGGATGGGGAATTATTTCACCAAGGGAGTGACGGTGGATGATTCGCTGGAGGAGGCGATTGCCGAAATGCAAAAGCTGGGCGCAACTATTCTGGCCGGAGAAAAAGCCGAAGTTCCTGCTTAACAATTTTCAGCAAGCCCCGCCGGCTTTGGCCGGCGGGAGATTAAAGATATGAAGTCCTTCTTTGTAGAAACCTACGGCTGCCAGATGAACGTCGCCGACTCCGAAACCGTCGGCGGCATCTTGACCCAGGCCGGCTACCGGAGCGCAGACGCGCTGGAAGAAGCTGACGTCATCTTCGTCAACACCTGCGCCATCCGCGAGCGGGCTGAAGAGCGGGTTTTGGGCCGCCTTTTCGAACTCGCCCGTCTCAAGCACCAAAAGCCGGATTTGGTCTTGGGCGTTTTGGGCTGTATGGCCCAGCATATCAAAACCAAAGTCACCTCTCAAATCCCTGCCGTCGATATCGTCGCCGGCCCGGATGGCTACCGCACCCTCCCCCGCCTGATTGCCGAGCATACGGACGAGCCGTACTTGGAAGTCGAGCTTTCCAAAACGGAGACCTATGCCGACATTCATCCCCTCCGGGAATCCGGCATCCGCGCCTGGGTTTCGATAATGCGCGGCTGCGACAAATTCTGCACCTTCTGCATAGTCCCCTACGTCCGCGGCCGGGAACGCTCCCTGCCGATGGCCGACATTCTGAACCAGTTGGAAAAACTGGCGGCGGAAGGGTACAAAGAAGTTGTTTTCTTGGGCCAGACCGTCAACGCCTACAAAGACGCTTCAATTCTTGCCGAAAATGGCAAATCCGGTTCCTCGGTGCCGCTTATACCCGAAGACGGAATTCCCAAAAAACGCAACTCCTTCGCCGCGCTCTTGAAAAAAGCAGCGGAAATCGACGGCATCGAGCGCATCCGTTTTACTTCCCCCCATCCGGTCGATTTCGACTGGGAAACGATTGGGGCGATGGCCGAAAATCCCAAAATCTGTCCGCAACTGCATCTCCCTTTGCAGTCCGCCTCCAATCCGGTGCTTTTGAAAATGAAACGCCGCTACACGATTGAATATTACGACATGCTTCTCTCCGCCTTTCGCAATGCCGTCCCCAATTTGGCCGTCTCCACCGATATCATCGTCGGCTTTCCGGGGGAAACGGAAGCGGACTTCCAAGCCACTTACGACTATCTGGCCCAAACCCGCTACGACAGCGCCTTTTTGTTCAAATATTCCCCCCGCCCGGGCACCAAAGCGTATGAATGGGAGAACCCGACTTGCGGTGAGCGTAGTCGAACCGTTCCGGAAGAAGAAAAGCTCCGCCGGCTGCAGTCGGTGATTGGCCTGCAGGAAAAAATATCTTTGGAGAAAAATCAGGCCTGGGTTGGCAAAACGGTGGAGGTTTTGGCCGAAGGCCCATCAAAGAAAACTGGAAATGGCAACGGCGATGGCACTTGGTTCGGCAAATCCCCCCAATTCAAAACCGTCGTCTTTAAACCCAAGGGGGAAATTCGCCCCGGCGACAAAACCCCTGTCCCCATCTCCCGCGCAACCAGCCATACGCTACTTGGGGCGGGTGTTGGTGAAAAAGAGCCATTTTTCCCGAACAACTAATTGCTTCGTCTATTTCTGCGTATTATTTGAAGGACGAGAATGGCATTATATGCTTAAACGCAAATTCTTTGCTGGATTCTTAACTTTCTTAGTAGTAAACCTCTTTAGCAGCCCTGCAATGCCAGAACAAATCCATACATTCCAAATCGAGCAGGATGGCGCTAAATTTGAGTGTAGGGTTTCTCTTCCCAGAGATACCTTTCTATTGTTAGAAAACATTAAGGGCGAATTTTGGATGAAAAATATCTCCCAAGAAACCGTCAAGTTCACTTTTTCTAAACCCTTTTGGTGGACAATTCGCGACGAGAATAATAACGTTTACAGACATCCTGACGTTTCCATACCGCTTAAATCCTTCAATCTTAAGCCTGGTGATTCCATCGGAGGAGTTACCCCAATTGAACGCCTAAATTATGAAGAAAGCCATACTCCCGTGAATTCCTTGCACGATGCGTATTTCCCCTTGGGAAAATATCGAGCTTATTTCGGTCCTGAAACGTTGCCATTTGTGTTTGTCGTCACAATCAAGCAAAACTCTAAGAAACACCTTCAAATAAAAGCATTCTACGATTTCGTTCAGCATGACTTTCGCGGGAGAGGTCAGGTCGATACGGCAATAGGCATTGCCTTTTCATTTCAAGGCACTGTATTGAAAAAGTTCGCAACTACTGACCCCATCGAAATGATTTATGAATTTCTTGAAACGTACAAGAAAATGATTGGGCTCGATGATCCTCGATCCGAATTGAAAGTAAAACTACGAGGTCGCAGAATGGAGTTTCAACAAGAATATAAAGGGGTGAAGGTATCAGGTGGTGGCCTTAGGGCAAGCATTACTCCTACTGGTAAAATAGACTTTGACGGTAGTTTTCACACCGAGATAAATATTTCGGCAGTGCCCAAAATTGATTCAGTTGCCGCTATCAGAAAAGCTTTGATAGACCTCAAATTTCCAACCGATTATCAAAGTATGGAAAAACGTGGAAGTCCATCGGCTTCATTGATTGTATTCCCATTCGACAAAAAATACTATCTGGCTTGGTTGGTCGAAATTTATGTTGACCACTCTCCGGTGGGACGGGAATATTATATCGATGCACTTAGTGGTAGGATAATTCACAGGACCGAATTAATCCAAGAGATTATAAATTGATGCTTAACAAAAAAATGCATCACTGCCACATCTCTAAAAACAATTCCCACAGCGTGGTGAAAAGAGTCGCGGACATGGAGTCTCCGCGGTGCTGACCAGACCCTGCCCCCCCTACCAAGAGGGACGCGAAGAGATTCTGCAAAAACCTCGGCGCAGAGGGTAAAACTACAGCATCCCCAAAAACTCCTTCCACGGCGTGGCGAAAGCAAATTGGCGCTGACGCTATCCCCTCCCCCCTTACCTCGCCATTTTCATGAAACCATCGCACGCCCACCCCGTATTGGAAAAGAGGCAATGAAGTTAATAATTTGGGAACGGAAAATACGAATCCGGGTATTTGCCTTTTTTTTGTTAATTCTGCCGGTCCTAAATTCCTTCAACTCAAAAGAATCGCTTGCCTCGGAAGCAGTTAGTCAATCCAACGGGGTCCTTGATGCAGAGCAAGTAACAGAGCGGGTCGCGGTGACGGTAAATGGTCTGTCCATAAACCTTGTTTTGCAGGGTGCCAACATAGTAACCCTAAAAGAAGAGATAATTCACGTAACGAAGGCCTCCTTTGATTATTACATAAAACTTTTCGGCAGTCTGCCGGAGCAGACGATGGGAGAAAAATTCACCCATCTCACAATCGAAGTAAGTCAGTCTGAAGAATGGAATGGAGAAGCTTACGCAAAGCGTCTCGAACTAACCTTCAATCCAAAACCGGACTCGTTTGATCAATTTAGATGGAAGGGGATCGTGGCCCACGAAATATTTCATCTTTGGAATTCCAAGTCATTTAGATATTCAAGTGAAAGGGAACAGTGGTTTAACGAAGGCGTCTCCCAGTACTATGCGCTCAAAGCGCTGAAGCAAATGAATGCTATCGATGAAGAATGGTTTTTCTGGGCGTTGGGAAAGTTTTTACAATTGTATTTCGCCGACAAGGGAACCGGCCGCCAATCCATGCGGGAAGCGGGGTTGGATAAAAAACAGCATACCGGATTGGTGGAAGGTGGCGGGCTCTGGATTGGACTATGCTTGGACGCCATGGTTCGCAATGCCACGAAAAATGAAAAAAGCTTGGACGACTTGATGCAAATTCTATTTAAAAAATACAATAGTACCAATAAGCGTTATGACTTGAAGGAAATTAAAAAAATTGCAAGGCAGCTAACAAGCGGCGCAAACGACGACTTTTTTGAAAAGTATGTCGATGGAACGGAGCGCCTACCGGTTGTTCAGTATTTATCGAACGCGGGTTTGGTTTTGGAGATGAATTCAGATAGTTCTCAAATCGAAATCCGCAAAAAAAATAACCTTACGGAGTTGGAACAGCGCGCGTTGTCGGGTATTTTGGGCAACCTGAACGAGTAATTCTTGCTGGCTTACAGCATCCCCAAAAACTCCTTCCACGGCGTAGCTAAGAGTGTTTCCGTCGTGGAATGCCCGTAGGCGCGGATAATCATCGCCGCCCGTTCCACCTCCTTCGGGTCGTTGGCTTCCACCACATCCACCACGTCGTACTGCCCCATCGTGGCCCAGCTCCCCTGCCATTTCACCCCCGGGCAGTCCGCTTTGATTTTGGCGGAAACCTGCTCGGCCAGTTTTTTGAAATCCTTCGGCTCGCGGAACGCCTCCGGCGAAAAACGGGAAAGAATGATGTAGGTCGCCATTTTAACCTCCTTTATGGTTTGAGTCCTGTTGCCGAATCCGGTTGTTGCCATTAAGTAAATCTTCCAGCGCCGAAAAATCAACCGCCTTTCTCGCTCCCTTCGGGTGGCCGCGACTTCTGTCGCGGAACCTGCTTTTTTTGTACTCCTAATTGTAACCAATGGGGATATAATTCGTATTTTAAGACAATGGTCGAAGGACTAAAAACAATCTACGACTGGGTGCGCGGGACTCGTGAAGTGCTTTTCAAGCACTGCGAATCGATGCCGGAGGAATTCTACACCAAGGAACTGCCCAACTTCGGCCATGGTTCAATTCGCAACCTGCAGGTGCACGTTTTCGACGTTTACAACGGCTGGCTCTTGCAGTTCGCCCGGGGAAAAGAGCGCGTGCGCCCCAAAAGACCCGATTATCCAAACGTCGCCGCCGTGCGCAAGGGCTTTGCCGGGGCTGATGCTGTGGTGGAAAGCTTTTTATCCGAATTTTCGAGCTCGCTGGATAAACCACTTACCCGCCCGCATCCGTCGTTTCCGAACGGCTTGACGGTGACGCCCCGCTGGCTTTTCACGCATACCGTCACCCACGAATTTCACCACAAAGGCCAAATCACGGATATCTGCCGCCATCTCGGTCACCCCGTTCCGGATACGGACCTGATTGTTCCAGAAAAATTCTGAAGTAGAAGTTACGAGCCGCCCGGCTGTTCCCTTTTTAAAATCCCGCGCAGTTTCGCTTCCATCCGTTGCTTGGGAATCATATCGCGGGTCACTTCGGCAATTTCGAGTCCTTTGCGTAGAACTTCTTTGACCTCTTCCATTTTTCCCAACTTTTGCAAGGAATCCGCGAGAAGCGGAAAAACGGCGGTGTAGTCCGGTTTCAGCTCAAGCGCTTTTCTAAAAGATTCGACCGCTTCCTCCCACAAACCCTCTTCGATGCAAGCGGAACCCAGCCCGTAGTACGAAACCGGGTCTTTCGGGTCTAATTGGACGATTTTACGGAACTGCAGAACGCGCGGGGAAGCCACAACTTCATTCTCAAAAGGCAAGAAAGATCGGCCGGCCTACTTCATCCCTTCG